>JBMYJC010000047.1:0-8966 GCA_049594055.1 Luteibaculum sp.
CTGGATTGTTTGTAAATGATTTAAAGGAGGAACAATGGACCTACTATTACAAAACAGGTCAAAAGGAAATGCAGGGTAAATATTTGCAGGACCAAAAACAAGGATTTTGGGAATACTGGTTTTCTAACGGCACCAAAATGCAGGGAGGCTATTTTTCCCAAGGGGTTGAAGATGGAGAGTGGCAATCCTGGTATAGTGATGGAAAAAAGAAAGATCAGGGAAGTTTCTCTATGGGTAAGATTGACGGCCTTTGGGTTGGATTCTACCCCAACGGAAATAAGCGCTATGAGGGGAATTGGACCAAAGGGGTGATGGATGGATTGTGGAAACGCTATGCCGATAACGGTCGCTTGCAAGAAGAAGGAAAATATAAGTTGGGGATAAAAGAAGGCTTGTGGAAAACCTACGACCCCAAAAGTGGAAACCTCTTAACCGAAGGCAATTATAAAAACGATGAAAAAGATGGGGTTTGGAAATATTATACGCCCTACGGTTCGCTTGCTATGGAACAGAGTTTTAAGGAAGGCGAGGTACACGGAAAAACCAGGGAGTACGGCTCGAAAGGCGAGCTAACGGCCGAAAAAGAGTTTAAAGATAATATGCTGCACGGTCAGGCTATTTTGTATCAGAAGGGTAAAGCCTACCAAAAAATGGAGTACAAATACGGGAAATTAGTGAAGCAAGAATTGATAACGGAGAAGTAAATTAGAATATTTCTATATTTGCATCGAATTAAAGAGGGGACCGGTTCCCCTCTTTTTATTATCCCTGTATATGATATCGCAAAACGCGATTTTGGAGGTGATAGAACCGAAGCTCAAAGAGCTGGATTTGTTTTTGGTGGATTTGCACATTGGTAATGGCAACCAGATAAGAATAGAAGTGGATTCACTTGGGCCATTTAACGTAGACCATTGCGTTAAAATAAACCGCTGTTTTGAAGCTGCTTTTGATCGGGAGGATGAAGACTACGCCCTGGAAGTGAGCTCTCCTGGTTTAGACCAAGGGTTTAAAGTTTGGCCGCAATACCAGAAAAATGTGGGCCGGGAAGTAGAAATTATCCTGAACAACGGAGAAAAAAGGGTCGGAATGCTTATAAAAGCAGAGAACCAAAAAATTGAGCTGGAAAAGACAGAAAGAAAGAAGATCGAGGGAACCAAAAAGAAAGAATGGGTAACCACTAGATCGGAATTTGAGTTAAAGGATATAAAAAAAGCAACGGTAAAGCTTAGTTTTTAATAGTTACGGAATCATGGGCTTGAATTTGGCAGAATCCTTCGCGGATTTTAAAGACAACAAAAACATCAATAAAGAGAAGCTACAAGCTTTGCTTGAGGATGTATTTCGCTCAATGCTTCGCAAGAGGTATGGCTCAGACGAAAATTTTGATATTATCATCAACTCCGATCGTGGTGATTTGGAGATCTGGCGAAATAGAGAGATCGTTGAAGATGGAGAAGTAGAAGACGAAAACACGCAAATCGCGTATTCTGAGGCCATTAAAATTGAGGAAGACTTTGAGGTAGGCGAGGAAGTATCTGAGCCTATTGATATTGAGAAATTTGGAAGAAGAAGCATTCTTTCCCTTCGTCAGAACTTGGTGGCGCGCATCATGGATCTGGAAAAGGACGATATCTACCAACATTATTCAGAGCGTGTTGGTGAAATTGTAACAGGGGAAGTTTATCAAGTTTGGAAAAGAGAGATTTTGCTCCTGGATGATGATGGAGTGGAACTCATCCTTCCAAAAGGAGAGCAAATCCCTAAAGATTATTTCAAAAAGGGAGATACCGTTAGAGCCGTTGTGGCCAAAGTAGAAATGCGCAACAACAGCTTGCGTGTTGTTCTTTCCAGAACTGCTCCTGACTTCCTGGAGCGCTTGTTTGAGCAAGAGGTGCCCGAGGTTATGGATGGACTAATCACCATCAAAAACATCGTTCGTGAGCCCGGTGAAAGAGCCAAGGTGGCTGTGGAGTCTTACGATGATAGAATTGACCCTGTGGGTGCTTGTGTGGGGATGAAAGGACAACGTATTCACGGTATTGTTCGCGAGCTGCACAACGAAAACATTGACGTAATTAACTTTACCAATAACCCAAATCTGTATATTTCGCGGGCATTGAGTCCAGCAAAGATTGCCAGCATTACGATTAATGAGGAAACTAAGAAGGCAGATGTTTTCCTAGCTCCAGATCAGGTATCTCTGGCTATTGGTAAAGGTGGACACAATATTCGTTTGGCATCAAAGCTTACAGGTTTCCAAATTGACGTGTATCGCGAGACCGATGACAACGAAGATGTTGACCTGGAAGAATTTGCAGATGAAATAGATAGCTGGATCCTGGATGAACTTAAATCCATTGGTTGCGATACAGCTAAAAGTGTGTTAGAGCTATCAGTTAATGATTTGGTTAAACGCACCGACTTAGAAGAGGAAACTATCCTGGAAGTATTTAGAATTCTTGAGGAGGAGTTTAAATAGCATTAGTTTCGTAGTGGCGAAACAAGTTTGATTAAAAGAAGAGGGAGATAAAAAATTATATGTCCGATACCAAAGTAAAACCGGCAAGATTAAGTAAAGTAGCTAAAGACTGTAATGTTTCTTTGGCCACCATTGTCGACTTTTTGGGTAAAAAAGGGGTTGAAGTGGATGGTAAGCCCAACACAAAACTCGAGCCCGATCAGTACGAATTGGTGCTTAAAGAATTTATGCCGGATTTATTGGTGAAGCAAGCTTCCAAGCAGGAGAGCATAGCTCGTCAACCCAAAGAAACTGTGTCTTTGGATTACATGGACGAGAAAGCTAGAAAGGAGGCCGAAGCCAAAGAGAAACAGCAGGAGGAAGAGGAGGCAAAAGCTGAAGAGCCTGCTAAGGAGGAAGAAGCACCTAAAGAAGAGCCTGTAGCCAAGGAGGAAGCGAAAAAAGCTGAAGAACCGGTTAAAGAAGAACAACCGGAAGAAGAAATCTCCGAAGAACCTGTGGCTGCTGCTCCAGAAGCTGAAAGTAAGGAAGAGAAGCCTGCAGCAGAGCCAGAAACTACCGAAAAGGCACCCGAAAGCGAGGGAGGACCCAGAGTAGTTGGTAAACTTGATCTTTCCAACCTGAATACGAAAACCAGGCCAACTAAGAAATCCAGACAGGAAATCCTGGAGGAGAAGAAGGCAGGTGAAAAGGCATTTAAAGAGGCTCAGGCTAAAAAAGAAGCCGAGAAGAAAGAGCAAGATGCAAAAGCTGCTGAGGAAAAGAAAAAGGCAGAAGAAGCCGAAAAGGCAGCGCAACCTCAAGAGGAGAAGAAAGAAGAGGAAGTTATTAAAGCCAGAGCGGCAAAATTATCTGGGCCTACGGTTCTAGGTAAAATGGAATTGCCTAAAAAGCCCGAGAAGAAAAAACCAGAGATTAAGAAGGTTGCTTCTTCAGAGGATAAAGGCGGAAATAAAAAACGCAAGCGTAAACGTATCAACCAACCAGACGCTGGTCCAGGAAGAGGTCGCGATCAAAGAGGTGGAAAAGATAACCGCGGTAAAAGAGAGGTTAAGGCCGAACTTACCGAAGAGGAAATCCAAAAAGAGATTAAAGAAACGCTTGCCAGATTAAGCTCTGGTGGCGGAAAAAATAAAGGAGCCAAATTCCGTAGAGCAAAACGCGATGCTATCTCCCAGCGATTGGAGGAAGAAGCGGCTAAGAAGGAAGAAGATAAAAAAGTATTAAAGGTAACCGAGTTTGTTACCGTAGGAGAGATTGCCAGTATGATGGAGGTTTCCGTCAACCAGGTTATCTCTGCTTGTATGACGCTCGGTATTATTGCAGCTATCAACCAGCGCTTAGATGCTGAGACCCTGACACTAATTTGTGAGGAGTTTGGGTTTAAGGTTGAATTTGTTGATGCAGAAGAAACGGAAACAGTCCTTGAAGAAGAGGATAATCCAGAAAACCTGGCAACGCGCTCGCCAATTGTAACCGTTATGGGTCACGTAGACCACGGTAAAACCTCGCTACTGGATTACGTACGTAAAGCCAACGTAATTGCTGGTGAGGCAGGTGGTATTACCCAGCACATTGGAGCATACAAAGTGCAGTTATCCAACAAAGAGGACAAATACATCACTTTCCTTGATACACCGGGTCACGAGGCATTTACTGCCATGCGTGCAAGGGGTGCTAAGGTTACCGATATTGCCATAATTGTGATTGCAGCAGATGATGCTGTGATGCCCCAAACCAAGGAAGCAATCAACCACGCTCAGGCAGCTGAGGTTCCCATGATCTTCGCGATCAACAAGATCGACAAACCAGGAGCGAATCCTGAGAAGGTAAAAGAGGAACTGGCTAACATGAATATTCTGGTGGAAGACTGGGGAGGTAAATTCCAGTGCCAGGAAATTTCTGCCAAAAAAGGAACTGGGATAGAGGAATTGCTCGACAAAGTATTGTTAGAAGCAGAATTACTTGAATTAACTGCCGATCCCGATAAAAGAGCCTCTGGTTCTATTATAGAATCCAGCTTGGACAAAGGAAAAGGTTACGTTGTTACCCTTCTTGTTGAATCTGGTTCTATGGAAGTAGGAGATTTTATCTTGGCTGGAAGTCAGTACGGTAGAATAAAGGCAATGCACAACGAGCGAGGTCAGGCGGTGAAAAAAGCCGGGCCTTCAGATCCTGTTTCTATCCTTGGTTTAAACGGTGCGGTAAATGCCGGAGACCGTTTCCACGTAATTGCAGATGAGCGCGAGGCAAAACAACTTGCCGCAAAACGTCAGCAATTGAAGCGTGAACAAGGAATACGTGCTCAGAAACACGTTACCCTTGACGAGATTGGAAGACGCCTTGCTCTTGGAGACTTTAAAGAGCTTAACCTGATCGTAAAAGGAGATGTGGATGGTTCTATCGAAGCGCTTTCAGATTCCTTGTTGAAACTATCAAACGAAAGCATTCAGGTAAATATCATTCACAAGGCGGTAGGGCCAATTAGTGACTCTGATGTGTTGCTCGCTTCTGCCTCTGATGCAATTATTGTTGGTTTCCAGGTTAGACCTAATGCTAGCGCTAAGAAACTAGCTGAGAAAGAAGAAATTGAGATCAGACTGTACAGCATTATTTACGATGCCATCGAGGAAATAAAAGACGCGATGGAAGGAATGCTTTCTCCGGATATCCAAGAGAAAATTGTGGGTACCGCAGAAATCAGAGAAACTTTCCGCATTACCAAGGTGGGTACTGTTGCAGGGTGTTTCGTTCAGGAAGGAAAAATTATCAGAAACAACAAGGTTCGCATTATCAGAGATGGAATTGTAGTGTACGAAGGTGCTCTAGGTTCATTGAAACGCTTCCAGGATGACGTGAAAGAAGTTCCACGTGGTATGGAATGCGGTCTTAACATCGATAAGTACAACGACATCAAAGTTGGCGACATCGTGGAGAGCTTCGAACAAGTTGAGGTTGCTCGAAAATTATAATTGATCTGTAGCAAGGAAGCTGACAACAGCTTCTTTGCTATTTTTTTTGCTACCACTTTAAGAGTCTGCGTCCACCCGGAAATACACACAGTTAGTTTTCTAAGCACCTGCTGATAGGATTAGTCTAAGATGGTTTAGCTGTCATCCCAGCTTCATTAAATTGTTGGAATGTTTGGAAGAAATGCTTTTTAACTCATCGGTTAATTAATGCACTTCATGCCTTTTTTTGATCCAAATTAAGCCCTCGGGCAGGGTACATCATTTCGAAGATTTGGTTAAAGAATCATCTTTCACCCTCAATTCGAATCAACCATGATGTACTTAAAAAAGACTTTACCACTACTTTTTTTAGCCTTAGTTTCTTGTACCAAGTACGAGGTTAAAAATGAGCAGCAAGATTCCATCCAAAAAGGAAGCACAGCAGACCTTGTTGCGCCAGATAATTTTAGTTACGAAACCACCAGTATGATCCCCATTCGGGTTCTGGTTAAAGACAACAAGGGGAAACCCCTCGCTCTGAAGAGTGTGAGTGTTTTTTCAAAAGATCCAGATCAAGGGGGCAGACTTTTAGGTAAAGGATTTACCGATAACGAAGGATTGTTGAACACCTTTGTTCGGGTTCCTAATTATTTATCTGAAGTTTTTATCCAAGTGGGCTTTGTTGGATTTGCCAATAACCGCGAGGTGTCAGTAAGCAAACAAGGAATTCAAGCCAATTTTGGAGGTGCTTCAGCCAATAGCAAGAGATACGGTTCAGGAGCTGCATTAAGTAATCTTAAATCAGGTAATACCAAAACCAGAATTGGAAGCTCCAACTACTTCTACATGGGGACTTTTAACTCCTTAGGCGTGCCAGATTATTTGGAAAACCCGGGAGACAATATCAGCACTGAATTGTTGAATGATATTAATTCTGCTCTGCCAAGCGGTCAAAGTAATGCCGCTCAAATAGCTGCAGATGGAACATCGGATGCAAAAATAATTGCACCTGCAGAAGTATGGGTAACCTTTATTAGCGAAGGCGCAGGATTTAAAAATTCTCTGGCTTACTACGTTTATGATACGGATAATCCTCCTAGCTCGCCCAGCGAAATTGACTCCATTTTTGTCATTTTCCCCAATGGATCATTATTGAATTCAGGCGGAGGATTACAAGCTGGAGATAAAGTTTGTTTAGGTACTTTTCCTGCAGGTGTTTCGCTAGGATGGGTTTTACTTCAAAATGCCTATAAGGATGGGGTGGTTCGCACAAACCTTACGAAAATTTATTCCACTGCTGATTTTAACCCGGAAGCAGATCCAGCACTGCGCCCACATAATCTACAGTTATTAGATCCCAACAGAGATTTGGTGGTTGTTGGATTTGAAGACCAGCTGCGCGATAATCCTAAAGTGGATAATGATTTTAACGACTGTATATTCTATGTAACAGCAACACCATTTAGTAGCCTTGACAATTCGGGTACCTACACCTTAGTAGATTGTGATGATAGCGATGGTGATGGTGTAGACGACTGTACCGACCAGTATCCTAATGATCCAAACAAGGTGGCAGACTCAGAGTACCTGGGAACACTATCCTATGAAGACCTTTGGCCTTATTTAGGCGATTACGATTTTAATGACATGGTGATTGATTATGACCTGACCCAAACCCTAAATGCAAATAACAAGGTAGTTAGCGTTAACGGTACTTTCACCCTCAAGGCCATTGGAGCAGGATTTAATAACGGCTTCGGTTTGCAGTTGGACAACGTTTCCAATGGGGCTATTGGCTCATTCTCCATTTCTTCGAAAGGTAACAGCATTGGAGGACAAGAAACGAGCAATGCCTTTGCCACTTTCGTACTGTTTGATAATGCCAAAACGCACATGGTTCCAACGAGTGCATTTGTGAATACGGTGGTGGGAGCACCCTACGTTAATCCAGTAAGTTTTGATGTATCTATCAATTTTAGTTCTCCACAAGACTTAACGGATATAGGTTTCCCTCCGTACAACCCCTTCATTTTTGTAAACAAACCCAACGAAGGATTTAGCAGAGGTCGAGAAGTGCATTTACCCGATTTCATTCCAACAAGCAAGGCTAACCAAAACTTGTTTGGAGTGGGCAATGATGATACGAATGAAGGAACCGGGAAATACTATAAAACCGAAACCAATTTACCCTGGGGCCTTCACATCGAGGGTGGTGGATTCGATTACCCAAGATCTGCAGTGGATATAAGAAACGCCTATCCCAATTTTCAATCATGGGTGGAAAGTGGTGGTCAGCTAAATCCGGATTGGTACTTAGATATAAATGGCAATCGCGTTAGCTCAAACATTTACACACATCCGCAGTAGAGCTATATTTAGCCTTGTTAGAATTAAATTTCAGGCTTCAAGGAATAAGACCTTGGAGCCTGTTTTTTTTGGGGTGACTTGGATGGAAGTAAAATCCAATGGAATGCAACTTAGCATGTCCATTTTTAATAAGAAGGCCTATCAAAGATTTTTACCCTTCTTGGAAATTGCCCTTCTTAGTTTAACTCCGGAAGTTCTATTTTATCTTCCACGGTGTATGCGGAGGGAAAATGTTTTTTCACCCGGATCAAAAAAGACTCTGCCTCGTGCTGGGAGCGGAAATTACCTACACGCAACCTGAAGTTAGGCTGTAAGTAAGAGATATAGGATTTCACCCCAGGGAATTTTTTCAGGAATTCCGTTTTGGCATCGGTTGCGGCTTCTCTAGTTCCAAAATAAAGTTGAACTCGGTAGCCGTCCATAAACGGATTGGCTGTTTTATTTTCAATGTACCGATCCATCAAATCTTGAACTCCGGGTTCAACAATCAAATTAATTTGTCCAGGCCCTTGATACAAGGGTTTGCTTCCAGTTATTTCATCGATGTTGTAGCGCTTGGGTTCATTCGTATTTTGATAGCTCTGTCCCTTGCAGGTGTTATCCAAAAGGGTAAGAAGGCTTAGTGGGAGGATAAAAATGATCAGGCGCATACATCAATTTTGGTCAAAGTTAGAAAGCATTTTAGGTCAAATTCTAAAAGTCCGATAATTTTAATGAAAGCTATGTGGTGAAAACTTATTTAGGGCCAGATTTTTGTTTTAAAACCGCGAACAGTCAAATTATGATCTGTTAACATCAATTTAGAAAGGTTATAAATTAACCTAGGCAACCCAAAAAGGGATGAATTCCATAAGCTGAAAAGCACATTCTACTAAATTTGCCGTCACGAAATCGAGGATGCATAATCCAACTAATCCAATTTTTATGGTGAGTTCAAGTAGGGTTAACGGGAGAAATAAGCTAGGCTTATTCGCAATTTTCACCGCCCTTCTTTTTTCATCTGCATCGCTTTTTGCACAACCAAACGGGGAGCTTTTGTTTAAAGGGAACTGTGCCTCTTGTCACAGACCTACAGAAGAACCTTTAACTGGGCCTGGTTTAAAAGGTGTGCAGGAGAGATGGGCAGGTAGAGAAGAGTTGTTGTATCAGTGGGTAAAGAACCCGCA
>JBMYJC010000048.1:0-8954 GCA_049594055.1 Luteibaculum sp.
TTTTGGGAAATTATCATTTTTATTATCCATCCATTCATTTACCTTGCGGGCGCGCTAAAGCCCGTATCCAGGTGGTGAGAAAGCTAAGGAAACACGAAGAATTCGACTTGATAAACATGGCTCGGGATAACCGGGACGAGCAGGCTTTTGCTGAAATTTTTGCTCGTTACAAAGGCTATGTTTTTCACCTGGTGCTGCAAATGATTCGCGACCACGATACAGCTGAAGATTTGCTGGTTGAAATCTTCGCTAAGGCCTTTAGAAAACTACATACTTTTCAACCTAATTCCTCTTTTTCTTCCTGGCTATCTACCATTGCAAAAAACCATACTCTGGATTACCTTCGGAAGAAAAGGCCGCATAAAGTGAGTATTGATGCAGCCATGGATTCAGATGATGAAAGTACTCCCTATTTGGAGTTGGCAGATGAGGATCCTACTGCGTTAGACCAATTAATTGTAGCCGAGCGCAATAAGCGCATCCGGAAAATTGTAGACCGCTTAAAGCCCAAATACCGAAGGCTTATTGAACTGCGCTATTACGATGAGCTGTCGTACGAGGAAATAGCGAAAACCTTAAATATACCGCTGGGTACGGTTAAAGCCCAATTGTTCAGAGCAAGAGATTTGCTAAGTCAGGTAGTAAAAGCAAAGTAAAGCATGTCGGACATTAAGGCCTACTTTCCTGAATTTAGCTCCAAGCAACTGGAATTATTTGATCGTTTGCAGCCCTTGTACAAACACTGGAATGACCAAATCAATGTGATTTCCAGAAAGGACATGGAGCATTTTAATGAGCATCATGTACTGCACTCGCTGGCCATTGCTAAATGCATTTCCTTTAAACAAAAAGAAAAGGTTTTGGATGTGGGCACGGGTGGTGGTTTTCCTGGTATTCCTCTGGCCATTGCATTTCCAGACACCCAGTTTGTTTTGGTGGATAGCATCCAAAAGAAAATAAAGGTTGTACAAGAAGTGGTAAATGCTCTGGGCTTAAAAAATGTAGTGGCAAAGTCGGCTCGTGTGGAGGAGATACAGGAAAAGGATTTCCAGTATGTAGTCTCGCGTGCGGTTGCCCGGGTTGCCAAACTTGCTCCCTGGCTAAAGGGCAAATTAAAACACGATGTTAAGGGTAACCTGGATGGCGGAATTTATCTGCTAAAAGGCGGGGATGAACTCAAGGAAGAGATCAAAGAAGCCAAAATCAATGGCAAAATAATTCCAATCTCAAACTACTTTGAGGGTGAATTTTTCGAAACCAAAAAGGTAGTGCGCATTAAGCGCTTGTCTCCACGGTATCTCTAATCCCAATATCCTGCAATTGGTGTAGGCTTTGGTATTTCCCATTAATCGCAATGAGCTCTTTGTGTGTGCCGCTCTCCACAATTTCCCCATTTTCCAAAACCAAAATCTTATCGGAGTTGACGATGGTGGATAAACGATGCGCAATCACTACGCTGGTTCTTCCTTCCATTAGTCTCTCCAATGCGTCTTGAACTAGGTGTTCGCTTTCAGAATCCAAGGCGCTGGTGGCTTCGTCAAGAATCAAGATGGCTGGGTTTCTTAAAATGGCTCTGGCGATTGCAATTCGCTGACGTTGCCCTCCGGAGAGCTGCACGCCACGTTCTCCAACCAGTGTATCCAATCCTTCCTTAAAATCTTTAATAAAACTCCAGGCGTTGGCGTCTTTAGCGGCCTGGATAATCTCCTCTTCACTTGCACCAATTTTTCCGTAAGCTATATTTTCTCTGATGCTACCACCAAAAAGAAGAACTTCCTGTGGAACCAAGGCCATATTGTTTCTTGCTGCTTCTACTTCCTGGGTAAGGTCTTTGCCATCGAAGAGAATGTTACCTGAGTTGGGTGTATAAAACTGAAGAAGTAATTGAGCAAGGGTAGATTTTCCTGCCCCCGAACTTCCAACCAGAGCAATTTGCTCACCAGGGTTGATATCGATGTTCACCCCTTTAATCACCTCCGTATCGGGACGGGTTGGATAGGAAAAGCTTACGTCTTTAAACTGAATCTTACCGCTAAGCAACATTTCTTTGTGCGCGGTGGGTTCGAATTCCGTTTCAGTATCCAGGATTTCCATAATGCGCTCGGTAGCTCCTACTGCCTTTGCAATTTGACTGAATAAATCGGCTATCCCACCAAAACTTGCCCCTACAAAAACGGAATACAGAATAAAAGAGAAAAGGTCTCCGGTGGTAATCTCTCCAGCTTCCCGAAGTCGAACGCCATACCAAACTACCAGTACAATAGACCCAAAAAGGCAAAGGATAATGAAGGAAGCGAAGCTAGCTCTCCAGTTGGCGTTTTTGAGGGCTACTTTTTTAACGTCATCAGTGGCTTTTTTATAGCGAGCACTCTCAAAGCGTTCATTTACGTACGCCTTCACCGATTGAATGGCAGACAAAGTTTCCTCTACAATCACATTGGAGCTACCAATAAGGTCCTGAGCCTGTTTGGAGAGTTTTCGCACCTTTTTTCCGAAAATTACCGCGATCACCATAAATACTGGTAAGGTGCAGAGCATAAGTAAGGCCAGCTTTACGGAATAAAAGGTCAGAAAAGCGATACCGGCAATTATCACGATAATTTGTCGGATAAACTCCGCTACCGTGGTGGTAAAAGTCTCTTGTAAAACCGATATATCGGCACTTATTCTACTGTTGAGTTCTCCAACTCGGTTGCGGTTAAAGAAATCGATTGGGAGTCGGATTACGTGATTATAAGTAGCCTGGCGTAGATCGGCTAACATGTTCTCGGTTACGCGTGAAAAGAGCACAATTCTAAAGAAGGAAAAGAAAGCTTGCACAACAAAAACCAGGAAAAGAAGTAGCGCCACGTTGTTGATGTTGTCCAGCGAAAGCAATCCATCTTTGGCTGCAGCACCAGTTCCCTGAGCATCCACCAGTTTCCCCATTAACCCAGGGAAAAGCAATCCTGTAAGGCTGCTACCCAACAGAAAGATCATTCCGATAGCAAAGGTTAGTCGGTATGGTTTTAAGTAAACAAAAAGGCCCAAAGCTTTTTTCAGGGCTTTCTTCGATAGTTTTGGGGATTTTTCTTTGCTTTTTTTGCGGCGGCTAGGAATCAAGTGTTTTATTTTTACTGCGAAATTACGCATTAAGCTGGGCTTGCAGATTTATTTATGCATTGTTTGTTTTTTTTGACAGCTACATGTATATTTGCCGCCCCTTAGAAATCAAGATAAAGCCATGGGAACGAAAAGGACATTTCAGCCATCTGTGAGAAGAAGAAAAAACAAGCACGGTTTTAGAGAGCGTATGGCTAGTGCAAACGGAAGAAAAGTGCTTGCTTCAAGAAGAAGAAAAGGCAGAAAAAAACTTTCTGTTTCTTCAGAAGGCCGTCATAAGCGATAGGATTTTAAAAAACTATTTATACCAAGGGGTAGATTAATTTCTACCCCTTTTTTTGTTGGTAGGAATTGCTGAGATCCAAGATTTTTAATCGATTACCAGTAATGGATTGTAGTGCAGGTTTGTCTAGAATTTAAATCTCGGGTCAACATTAATTGATAAAAAAAAGGCCTCACTGTTTGTGAAGCCTTTCCTTAAATTAATGGTTAAGCAGAATTACTGCTTGATCCATTTTTGTGTATATATCTTGCCATTTGAATGTTCCACTTGTACCTGGTAAAGCCCCTTATCAAGCGCTGAAACATCGATGGATTTGGTATAACCTGAGGTGATTACTGTTTTACCAGTTTGATCTAAGATACTTAGGTTGAGAAACTGGCCAGCTATATGTAATCGGTTGGTTCCAGGGTTGGGAAATAGGCTTACCTCATTGGAATTCCCTAATTCTCTTAGTCCTGTTGATTGATTGTCAAAAAAGTTCTGAACGTCCAATAAATCAGATTCTAAATCTTCAAATAGGCGCTCCTGTGCTGAGGGTAAGGTGGTAACATGCGCGCTATGAAATGCCACTAAGTCATTGGGAAGGACTTCTTGAATTTCAAAAACCCCAAGCATTTTGCGATCATCAGTTGCATTTCCAGCTGTTTGTTCCGTCCATATTTCGGTTTCTCCATATTTATCGGTTCCCTGAGTTCCTCGTCCCGTCGGATCTGAATTACCAGGGAAAACGAATCGAGCGGTAGCCTCAGTTGAAAGAGTACCATAGGGGTATTGGTCGGGAAAGTAATCGGCACGTCCAATCCCACCGTACAATATTTCTTCGCCATCTTTCCATTTACCCTGAATAAAATTGGAATAATGTGCGGCTGAGGTGGGGCGGTTAATACCTGGATGGGTATTTCCCGTATAATAGGATGCAGAGCTGATAATTTCTCGGTCTAGGAGTTTAAAGGATTGCACTGGGGGATTTTCTCCATAGCCATACTGGCCGAAAGTGGTGTCAGTGTCATCAAGCCCATCGGCATTGTAAACATAAATGGCGTTTTGGTTGACATTAGTTCCTACATAATCATCTGACGGAAAACCTAAATCAAAATCCAGCCAGGCACCAAACCTAAAATCTGTCCACGATTCTGCACTTGTGTTTTTAATGCCGCACCAGGTGAACAGGGTGCGATCCAAGAGGTCTGAAACATTTTCATAAGCGTAATACATAACAAAAATAACGGCATCTAGGCCCTGATCCGAATTACTGTTGGTATGCACCCCTTTGTCGTTACTGAGGATAAGGACGGCTTTATCCCCTTTAATTAATGGGTAATCTCCATTTTGCGGATCGTATATGTTGTTTGTATTTACATCAACAAAAGGTGCAATTAAATCACTTTGTCCAGCAGTCTTCTTAGCTGGCCAATTGGATATTACTTCTGGCATCGTGTACTGCGGAGAAGAAAAATTTGCTCTGTGGTCGTCCACCATTGCTTTGCTTATGAGCCAAATTCGGTCGTATTTATCAAAATATTGAGGATCAGAAAGGGTATCTTGAATGTTTGGACCACAATACCAATCTGCTCCACTTAATCCGCGAAAAGTTCCAGCCGTTAGCAACTCCTTTTGTGTTGATCCCGAAACAGCAGACATCCAAAAGTTTTGAGCAAAAATAGTTGCTGTAGAAGAGTCTTTAGGAAAGAAAAAACCTGGAGAACGGCCGTCACTTCCCATAAACTGTGGAAATGTACTCTGTAAATTGACCTTTAGGTTATTAAACGTAACAAGCTCGTTTTTGGGGTTTTGCTGGGAAAACAGGGTGTTAACCAAAAAACAGACATTAACCGAGGTTAAAATAAGGATTTTGTTGATTATCATCGGGTAAATATTTACTGGAGCAAAACTATTGAACTTTTGTTAAAATAAAATTAACTAAGGGTCATCAGAGCTCGAGTGCTTGAGATCGTACTTCTAGCCCTACCTAGATGCGATATTTATAATTTCCTTCGCTATTTCCTCCAAAGGCTCCGGCCGCAGAAGTTTGTGCCCATAATTCATAGTAACCACAGTGTCTTTAAAATCCAAACCGCTGTTTTTGCAGAAAATCCTGCCGTTTCTTAGGCGAATTACCTTGTCGTAACGCCCTAAAAAAACCTTCAACAGGCCTTGTTCCTTAACCGCCTCGCCAATTTTCTTCGGATTGGGTTCCAGGTTTTTTAGCGAGAGCCATACATTGTGAATTTGCCTGCGCTGCTCTTCCGTTTTCATTTGCTCAATGGCAAAATGCACCGTTTTCTTGGGTAGAAATCTCAGTCGGCCAATGAGTTTCATCCACCAGAAATACCAATAGGGTTTTTTAATGTAATAGCGATAAATGGCCAAAAAAGGAGGGAAGCCACTCACCCAATTGTACCACCATATTTTTTTTAATCCATCTGGAGCAGCAATAAATACACGGTCAATTTTTTCTGGCAAAAGCTCCTTAAGCAGCAAGGCTAATTTGCCACCTAAACTGTATCCAAATACATCTGCGTGCTCTATCTTTTGATTCCTGAAAAATTGCTGGAAAAGGGTTTTAAACTCCTTTTTAGTAATGGGGTCTTTTTTAATCCTGGCAGTGGGATACACGTATTTCCCGTGAAAAAAATAGTTGAAGCATATAATGCGGTACTTGGAATTGAGTCCTGCTTCTTTTAATTGAGCCATAAGCTCTTTTGCCGATTCTCCAAATCCTGTGAAGGCCAGAAGTACCGGTTTTTTTCCACCATCATCGTAAAACGAAAGCCGGAAGGGGGCTGTATGTGTTAATTGTTCCTGCAAATGTTTGGCCTGTTAGTTTGGCAAAACTCCCTAAATTCGCGCCAATTTATCCTTATTAAAGCAAATTCTCGCAAATGCCTAAAGACAAAAGTATCCGTTCGGTTTTAATTATTGGAAGTGGTCCCATCGTTATCGGTCAAGCTTGTGAATTTGATTACTCGGGTTCCCAAGCCTCCAGATCTCTAAGAGAAGAGGGAATTGAGGTTGTACTAATAAACTCTAACCCTGCGACCATTATGACAGATAAGGTGGTAGCAGACCATGTGTATTTAAAACCTTTGGAGCCAGAGTCCATTGAAGAGATATTAAATAAACACAACATAGATGCCGTACTTCC
The DNA here is from genome assembly GCA_049594055.1 of Luteibaculum sp. Taxonomy (GTDB): domain Bacteria; phylum Bacteroidota; class Bacteroidia; order Flavobacteriales_D; family Luteibaculaceae; genus Luteibaculum. The sequence continues at coordinate 6,531 of JBMYJC010000048.1, forward strand.
TACCATGGGAGGACAAACAGCACTTAATCTCTGTATTAAATGCCAGGAAATTGGCCTTTGGGAGGAATTTGGTGTGCGCATTATTGGGGTGGATATAGACGCCATAGAAATTACCGAGAACCGCGAGGCTTTTAGAAAGCTGATGGAGAAAATTGGGATTGGAATGGCACCTCAGGCAACGGCAAAATCTTTCCTGGAAGGAAAGGAAGTTGCCCAGGAGTTTGGTTATCCACTCTGTATTAGAGCTTCCTACACCTTGGGTGGAGCCGGAGCCTCTATTGTTTACAACAAAGAAGACTTTGAAAAGCAGTTAACCCGTGGTTTGCATCTTTCGCCTATTCACGAGGTAATGATTGATAAGGCCGTTATTGGCTGGAAAGAATACGAGTTGGAATTATTGCGCGATGCCAACGATAATGTGGTAATCATCTGTTCCATTGAAAACATGGACCCGATGGGTATCCATACGGGAGACTCCATTACCGTGGCACCGGCTATGACCCTTTCAGATAAGACTTACCAGCGCATGCGTAACATGGCTATCCACATGATGCGCTCAATCGGGAATTTTGCCGGAGGTTGTAACGTTCAATTTGCAGTAAGCCCAGATGAAAAGGAAGATATTATTGCCATAGAAATTAACCCGAGGGTTTCCAGATCATCGGCATTGGCATCCAAGGCAACGGGTTATCCCATTGCAAAAATTGCTGCTAAACTGGCGATTGGTTACCACTTGGACGAATTATCCAACCAGATTACCAAGACTACCTCAGCATTATTTGAACCTACACTGGATTACGTGATTGTAAAGATTCCACGCTGGAATTTTGACAAATTCCAAGGTGCGGATAGAAAGCTTGGACTGCAAATGAAGAGTGTAGGAGAGGTGATGGGAATTGGCCGCTCTTTCCAGGAAGCCCTGCAAAAAGCCTGTCAATCCCTGGAAATTAAACGAAATGGACTGGGTGCGGATGGAAGAGAGCTCACCAACCAAGAAGAGATTCTACAGAGTTTAGCCAACCCAAGCTGGAACCGTTTGTTCCATTTATACGATGGAATTAAGTTGGGTATTCCACTTAAAACGGTTTACGATAAAACCAAGATAGATTACTGGTTTCTTCGCCAAATAGAGGAACTGATCTTGCTGGAGCGTAAGATTGAGAAATTTACCATTGATAACATCCCGCGCAATGTGCTGCTAGATGCCAAGCAAAAAGGCTATGCCGATCGCCAGGTTGCGCATTTGCTGAGATGTTTGGAGAGTGAGGTGTTTAACAAAAGGCGAGAAATGGGGATTAACCGGGTTTATAAACTGGTTGATACCTGCGCTGCCGAGTTTGAAGCGCAAACCCCTTATTACTACTCAACCTTTGAGGATGAGAACGAATCGCAAAGCTCTGACCGCAAAAAAGTGGTTGTGTTAGGATCTGGACCAAACCGTATAGGCCAGGGGATTGAATTTGATTACAGCTGTGTACACGGAGTTCTAGCAGCCAAAGAATGTGGTTATGAGACCATCATGATTAACTGTAACCCCGAAACTGTTTCTACCGACTTTGATACGGCCGACAAGCTCTATTTTGAGCCTGTTTTCTGGGAGCATATCTACGACATCATCCTGCACGAGAATCCAATTGGAGTAATTGTGCAATTGGGTGGACAAACCGCCCTTAAGCTGGCTGAAAAGCTAGACCGCTACGGAATTAAAATTCTGGGAACTTCATTCAAAGCCCTAGATTTGGCCGAAGACCGAGGAAGCTTTTCCAACCTATTAAAAGAGAATAAAATTCCATATCCAAAATTTGGAGTGGTAGAGAGTGCGGAACAGGCCATTGAGCTTTCTAAAGATTTAGGCTTCCCGCTTTTGGTAAGACCATCCTACGTTTTGGGTGGACAAAAAATGAAGATTGTTATCAGCGAGGAGGAGCTGGAAACTCATGTGGTGAACATCCTTCGGGATATGCCAGATAACCAGATTCTGTTGGATCATTTCCTGGATGGCGCCATGGAGGCGGAAGCCGATGCCCTATGCGATGGTGAGAATGTGTATATCATTGGAATTATGCAGCATATTGAGCCTGCCGGTATTCACTCCGGAGACTCCTATGCAGTACTTCCACCCTACAACTTGGGAGACTTGGTGATGCATCAAATAGAGGACCACACCAAAAAAATTGCCAAGGCATTGCAAACCGTAGGATTAATAAACATTCAGTTTGCAGTTAAGGATGATAAGGTTTACGTGATTGAGGCCAACCCAAGAGCTTCGCGTACCGTGCCTTTTATTGCCAAAGCATACGATGAGCCCTACGTGAATTATGCAACTAAAATTATGTTGCGTCACAACAAGGTAACGGACTTTAAGTTTAACCCGAAAAAAGAAGGCTACGCCATTAAAATTCCAGTATTCTCATTTGATAAGTT
>JBMYJC010000049.1:0-8779 GCA_049594055.1 Luteibaculum sp.
TATTTGAAGCTGGGTTTGTCTGGTGCTGAGCTAGGGGTGGCAGCCGCTCTAATTTTTGGCGATAAGAGCCTGTTGGAAGACGAGGTTAAGAGCGCCTTTGCTGCAGCTGGAGCCATGCATGTGCTTGCAGTAAGTGGTTTACACGTGGGAATTGTTTACCTCATTCTGCTTATCCTCCTACGAAAGAAAAATCACCAATCTTTAAAATTGCAACACTGCCTAATAATCATAGCCGCACTTTGGTTTTATGCATTGGTTACAGGCTTTTCTCCCAGTGTACAAAGGGCTGCTACCATGTTTAGCTTTGTTGCTTTAGGTAAGGGAATCCAGCGAAACTCAAACGTATTTAACCTGTTAGCTGCTTCAGTTATCGTTCTCATCATTGCAGATCCGCTCATTATTACTCAGGTGGGATTTCAAATGAGTTATTTGGCAGTGCTTGGTATTCTTCTGCTTTATCCTTGGTTGCAATCTTTGTGGGTACCAAAAACCAAGATTATAAAAGCTTTGTGGCAAATTTCATGTGTTTCTCTTGCAGCTCAAATTGCTACGGGGGCCCTGGGGTTCTTGTATTTCCGGCAGTTTCCCACTTATTTTTTAGTAAGCAATCTTTTTGTAATTCCCTTGGCTACATTGGTAGTTTGGCTTGGAGCCATCATCAATTTGCTCATGCTGCTTAGTCTTAATCTTGCCATTTGGCCCGCCAAGCTTTTGGAGTTGATTATTACCGTTTTAAACAAGGGGGTTGCTTGGGTGGAGGCATGGCCAGGAGCCCTTTTTAGGGAATCTAGCTGGAATTTTCAAGATGCCATATTGTATTACACGGCATTGGTTTTTTTCCTGTTGTGGATTTATTCGCAAGGGAAGCGCTACTTGGTAGGAAGTCAAATAGCACTGCTAATGCTTTTATGGCCTGGCGTGGAAAATAGCAAACCAAGTTGGGCTCTTTTTAGTCATTCCAAAGCAGATGTCCTTCTTTTAAATGAAGGATCCCAAGCTTCTGTTATTTCAGATTTAAGCGATTTGAGTGCCGTGGATTTCACCTTGGGCCGTTATGCCGCGGATCAGGGCCTTTTTAATTTAAAACTGCAACCTTGGACAGCACTTTCTCAGGTGCAGCTTGCAGGTGACTCTTTGGGTTTTTTATGGAGGGACGATGAACTAATTTTATTTCCCCAATCAGCCAGACAATTGGAAATATTGTGTGGAAATATCCGGCCCCATGTACTATTCATTAAAAAGCCACTATGGGATGTGGGTTGTTTGAATGAGCTAAACCCCCAGCACCTGGTCGTATCTAATTCTTTGGGGCTTGGGTACCTCAATTGGCTAAAGAAAAATGGATTATCCAATCATATTCTTTGCACATACACCAAAAAGGATGGGCCGTTCATCCAACTTTAACAGTTTTTTCTGTTAAGAATAGGCATCTTTGCGCCCGGTTTTGAGAATTGTAATTACTGTTTTTGTCTGTTTGCTGTTTTGGCCTGCCTTTGGGCGGGTTGATAATGATGTTTCCGGAAAAAAGGTTGGAACTGCAAAGCGCTTACAATCCAGCATTCAAATTGACGGTCAATTAAATGAGTTGGCTTGGAAGGAGAGTGCCGTTTTAAGTGGTTTCATTACCTCCGATCCCGAGCCGGGAAAACCAGCCAACCAGAAAACAGAAGTACGTTTACTGTACACAGAGGAAGCCCTTTATGTATCGGCTTTTCTTCATGAAGAAGGAAAGGACAACATCCTTCGCGAGCTCTCTCAACGCGATAATTTTGCCAACTGCGATTTTTTCGGGGTTTTTATTGATGCCTACAAAGACGGAATTAACGGGGTGGGTTTTATTGTAACCTCTGCTGGAGTGCAGATTGATTCTAAAATTTCTGCTTTTGGAGAAGATTTCTCATGGAATGCAGTGTGGAATAGTGCTGTTACGGTTACCGATTCCGGTTGGGTGGCAGAGTTGGAAATTCCTTACGGAGCCTTGCGCTTCCCAGACAAAAATGTACAGGAATGGCACATTAATTTTTCCAGAAGAATTAGAAGAATTAGGGAGACTTCCTATTGGAATCAGGTTAAACCAGATGTTAATGGCTTTTTTAACCAAGCCGGATTATTGCAGGGAATTGCTGACATAAAAACACCTATTCGATTACAGCTTTATCCTTATGTGTCAGGTTATTACAACACCTTTAATGGCGAGGAGAATTATTCTTTTAATGGAGGAATGGATGTGAAGTACGGTCTGTCCGATGCCTTTACCTTGGATATGACATTAATTCCAGACTTTGGGCAAGTGCAGTCTGATAATCAGATTTTAAATGTTACTCCCTTCGAGGTCCGTTTTAATGAGCGCAGGCAATTTTTTACGGAGGGAACAGAACTCTTTAATAAAGGCGGCTTGTTTTACTCCAGGCGGATAGGCGGTACACCCTTAAAATATGGCGAAGCATTTGCTCAAGTTCAGGAAGGAGAGGAGTTGATAGAAAATCCTGCCAATGGCAAACTGGTGAATGCAACAAAAGTATCTGGCCGAACTGAAAAAGGATTGGGAATTGGGGTTTTTAATGCGGTAAGTGCGCCCACCTTTGCAAGAATTAAGCAAGCAAATGGGGAAATAAGGGAGTTTCAGACCGATCCCCTGACCAATTTTTCCGTGGTGGTTTTAGACCAGAATTTGGGAAATAATAGTTACGTAACCTTGATCAATACCAACGTAATGCGGGCAGGTTCCGCGTACGATGCTAATGTCATTGGAACCCAGTTCGAGCTTAGGAATAAAGAAAATTTCCTATCGGTAAGTGGAGGAGGTGCCTTTAATCAAAAATTTGGGGTGGAAGAAGAACCACAGGGTTTTCAGCATAATGTGGCCTTAGAAAAGATTTCTGGTAACGTTAACTATGGAGTAAGCTACTACATAGAAAGCGATACATACGATCCCAATGATCTGGGCTTTCTCCTAAATAATAACAGTTTTAGCAAGTCTGTTTATGGTAGTTACCAACAGTTTAAACCCATTGGCTGGTTTAACCGCTTTGGTATAAATGCTTCCCTAAACCAGAGTACGCTTTACAATCCACAGAGCTTTGTAAGTTTCAATGGGAATTTAAACGCCTTTTTTATAACGCGTGGTTTTGATGCATTTGGAGGTGGAATTACGCACCGCCCCTATGGATTTAGAGATTATTTTGAGCCAAGAACACCGGGTTATGTATTTAAAGTACCATCCAGCACCAACTACAACCTCTGGATTTCTAGCGATTACCGAAAAACCTTTGCATTGGATGTAAACTTTGGGCAAGAGATTTTCTCGGAAAGACAAGGTCCATACACTAATATTAGTATCAGTCCTAGAGTAAGAGTAAACAACCAGCTCTCTTTTGTGTATGAGGTTAGCAATCAAAACAGAGTAGGTGAATACGGCTTTGCGCTTTTTAATTCATTTGGCCGTAACGCTGAAATTCCGGGGCTAAAAGAAGATGCGGTTTATTTCGCAAAGCGCAGGAGAAATATCCACGAGCAAATTTTAAATGCCAATTACATCTTTACCAGTACCATGGGTATTACTGCAAGATTCAGGCATTATTGGTCGGAGGTGGCATACCAGGAATTTTTTGAGCTACAGCCAAATGGTGATTTAAAGGAAACGGATTACAACGGAAGGTCTGCAGATGGCCAGTCTTACCACAACACCAGTTTTAATGCCTTTAATGTAGACATTGTATTTCGATGGGTGTTTTTACCAGGCAGTGAGATTAGTGTTGTTTGGAAGGATGCTATTCTTACCAATAGAGATCGCTTGTCGGAATCTTACGAGGAAAACATCCAGCACACATTCAGGTCTCCCAGGTCTGACAGCTTCAGTATCAAGGTGCTATACTTTGTGGATTACTACAGCAGTACAAGAGCGCTTCGAACAAAAAGAGATCTAAAGAATAAAAATTTTTAAGTCGGTTGGGCGTAGTTTTTTAAGAACCTTAAACGGGAAATATCTCTTCCAACCGTAATTTCTATCATGTAAACCCCAGGGCTTAGCGCATTTATGTTTAAGCTTTTTTTGGTCTTACCTTCCATTACTTGTTTTCCTAAAGAATTAGTAATGCGATAATCGCACTCTCTTTCTAACCCTTTTAAGTTTATCTCATTAACAGCAGGATTGGGATAAACTTCTATAGTGGGTTTAGCTTCACCTTCTTCCACTCCAACGATTCGTAGATTTTCATAAAAGGCTAGTTCCCCGTAATACTTACCGGTAAATAAATCCAGATCTCCATCTCCATCAATATCTGCTAACTCACTGATCAGCACATATTCACCTAATTCGCTAATTCCAAATGGATTTTCAACGGGAGCTTTAAAATTTGGAGCACTTGCCGTGCCTATATTTTCGTAGTATTTCAGTTTTGGGCTTAAATAGTAGCCATTAGCCTCTCCATCTATAGAGAACATATCCAGGTCTCCATCCCCATCCACATCTCCCAAGGTTATAGCGTCAAATGTTTGGGGCCTGTCTGAGATCCCAAAGGGCTGGTTAATCGGAGCCTTGTAATTTGGGTTTGTGCTAGTACCTATATTTTCAAAGAATAAAATACCAAATCCAAATTGCCCCAACATCAAGTCCAGGTCTCCATCATTATCCATGTCCACCCATTCTGGAAATCCGTAGGGGCCAGGGATGTCTGAAGCGCTGATTCCAAAGGGATTCTCAACTGGGAAATCAAATTTGGGGTTCTCCGCTGTACCTATGTTTTCAAAAAACTCCATCTGGCTGTAGTAGGTGTTTCCAACAAGGATATCAAAATCACCATCGTTATCAATATCTCCTACAGTAGCTGGTCCAAAGGAATTAGCCCTCCTGGAAAAGTCGAATTTATTGATCTCACCAGTAGAAAAAATGGGCTGCTGGGCGCTACCAGTATTTTCATAAAAGTAAGTGACGGAGTTATAATCGTTAGAAATTAAATCCAAGTCCCCATCATTGTCCCAATCAATAAATGCTGGAAGTACATAATACCCATTAGGGGTAGGGGTAAATCCAAATGGATTTGAAACCGGGGTGGCAAATTGCTGACCGTTCGTGTTAATGGTTAACCCTAAAACCAAAGCTGCACTCCCTAGTATTTGTAATACTTCTTTTTTGCTAATCCAATTTTGTATTTGGAGTAAAAGGCTTCGAATTTTTTTCAATATTCTTTCGGCCTCCTCGTGATTGGTACTTTTTGACCATTTTTCTGCTAATAGCCTCAAACGAGCTTTTTTACTGTAAAGTTGATTGCTACTCATTATAATTAGGATGTAGGGTTTTGATTTTTTGCCCAAAACGAGGCGTTCGGGGTGCTGAGTGCCATTTTATGCTCAGGCCTTTGTTTGTTTAAAATGTTGGGTCTGGATTTACCTGCCAGAATATGAACATCATAGATTTCATCTACTGATGTTTGGTAAACAATTTTTCCTACGATGCTTTCTGTCGGTAGATGCATTATAACTATTCCAGCTGTATTTCCACTAAAAGGAAAATCTAGTTTAGCGAAAATAGAGGAATTCCTTCTTAGTTTCGATAGACCAACAAAAAGATAATCTTGGTAGAAACTCATCCCACGAACAAAACCATCAAATCTCTTTACAGTGGTTTTCTTTCCAGAATCCCTATCAATTTTTATTAGTTCTCCAGTTGCCGATAATAGGCAGTAGAGTTCGCCATTTATTATTCTCGGACTGTGAGGCATGGCCAATCCCTCGGTAAGTATTGAATCCGTTTTCACATCAAATAGTACACCGGAATTCGGAACGGTCTCTCGCCAACTCGTCATTGTGTTTCCTGTACTGAAGGCCGTAGCATATTTTGGGCGACCGTTTTCTATTGCCATACCATTTAAATGACAACAATCTTCGGACGCCAACCGGGTAATAAAGCTGGGTTTCCAGAAGGGATTAAAGTTGAACTGTTGGTCTATGGTAACAATGCTTGAAAACAGGGTATTAACGCAGTAAATTTTGTTTTCCGCTCCAAATGCAATGTCATGAAGATCCAGGGCAGAAGTATGATAGGTGCATCTTGGTAAGTACAAAGCATCATAAACTCCTGGTGCTTTTGGATAATGCGCTGCTAAGGAAGGATCGTTAGCAAATAATATAACCTCGTCTTTTGTGGCTAAAGCAAGCTGCCCGTTTTCAGGATTTTCTGCAATCCCCATTGCCTTTTCAAAGCTTCTTGGCAGTTGAATCAAACGTTCATCGTCTTGCGCTGAAATAAATATAAGCTTACCGGCCTGGTATGTAGATAGTGCTATGGTGCAGTTTAATTGCTTAAGTAATTCCGGTACCTGAGGGGAGAAAGTACTAGCAAAAGGCTGTGGAGCTTGTCCCATGGAAACAATTTAAAATTCGGCTAAAAGTAAACTGATTGATTAAAACTAAGGGACTCCATTTCCTGTCTAAGCATTGATAAAAAACGAAATATGTGTTTGCCTTTGGTTTTAGGAAGTAAAAAGAAGGGAAATGCCGGGGTTGGGGCAAAAAAAAAGCCCTCCGAAACTCGGAGGGCTTTTAAATTAGATACTCGGAAAATTATTAAACTACTTTTACGCTTACAGCGTTTAATCCTTTTCTACCTTCTTTTAGCTCAAATTCTACATCGTCACCTTCGCGGATCTCGTCAATAAGACCTGATACGTGTACGAAGTACTCTTTTGCTGATTCTGTTTCTTTAATGAATCCGTAACCTTTAGACTCATTGAAAAATTTTACTGTTCCTTTGTTCATTACTAATAATTAATGCAGCAAAGGTATAATTAAAAGATTCACACTAACCTAGATTGCTAAAAATATTTTTTTTTGAAGGTGATTATAAGTCTTTGATTTTCAGAAATATGCGCTATCGACTCCGCGTGAGTAGGGTTTTAGCCTTTTTCTATAGTAAAATAAAAGTTTGTGCCTTTACCCGGTATTGCATCAATATTAATCTCTCCTCCCAGCATCTTAACCACTCTAGCCACCGTTGCCAAGCCAATTCCATTGCCTTTTGTTCCATCATTAGACTGCTGTGATCCTACAACAAACAGCTCAAACATTTTATCTCGGTTTTTTTCTGGAAAGCCAGGGCCGTTATCAGAAATACAAAATCGGTAAGTTCTGTCCTGCTCTTTGCAGGCAATTTTTATTCTGCATTCTTTCTTGTCATTGTACTTAATGGCATTAGAAACAAGGTTTAAGAGAATTTGCTCTATGGCAATGGGCACTGAGTAAACCACTTTTGTATTACTCTTCTTTTCGAAAGACACTTTGCTGTTTCCTGCAAAAAGCATCTCTACCTGCTCCACCAGTTTAAGGATGTCAATAGGTTTTACCTGCTCTTTTAAAAAGTTTTGACAGCGGTTGTAGGTCAACAAACCTTCAATAAAATCTGTAAGCTGTGTAGAGCAAGATCGAATTAGATTTACCAGCTCTAGATTTTTATCGTCTGTAACCTCTTCCAGATTTTTTTCTAAAACATTTGTAATGGTTATAATACTGGAAAGCGGAGAGCGAATATCATGGGCTGCTACATAAGCAAACTGGCCCAAAGCCTTATTGCGATCCTCCAGGTCTTTAATTTCTTTATCCTTCTCAAGTTCTTTTTTTCTTAACTCTAAAAGGTTTACTGTTTGCTTGGCTAAAACTTCCAGAGCCTCAATTTGATCTGAATTTAACTTGCGCTCTTGCTTATCAATCACACAAAGGGTTCCATAAGCAATACCTTGTTCATTTTTTAAGGGTATACCCGTATAGAATACAATGTGGGGATCACCAGTTACAAGAGGATTGTCGGTAAATCTGGTGTCCTCTGGTGCATTCTCTACCACAAAACGAGAACTGGGCACTTTGATCGCATGGGCACAGAAGGAGTATTCTATTGGTGTTTCCCGAATGTCAACACCCTGAGCAGATTTAAACCATTGCCGTTTTTCATCTACCAAACTGATAAGGGCAATGGGCGTTTTGCAAATATGCGATGCTAATCGAGTGATATTATCAAAGTCCTCTTCCGGAAGTGTATCCAATATTTTGTACTGGTGCAGTACCGGAAGGTGGGGAGCAATTTGCTGCTCAATAAAATTTTCCAAAGTAAGAAGTGAGAATTAATGCGGAGGAAAATATCAATCTTTCCTTCAATCGCCCAAATAAATTTGATTAGTAACTATTTTTTAAACGGGTTTGAACTTGTATGGCCTATAACCATTCATTCAAACTAAGGGTAGCCCCAAGCTTTATTCCTTTTTCCGTTTCCATTAACGTGCAAATTTCGTTTTGCGGATCGTGTTCCAAAAATAAATACCAGTTCTTAGACAAAGCCTGCGGTAAAAATTTTTGGTGCTCTTTCATGGTCTCTAAAGGCCTTACATCGTAAGCCATTATCCAGGAAAGCCCAATATGGTGGACAGAGGGTAAGAGATCTGCCGTGTACACCAGGGTTTTATCCTCCCGGTATTTAATAATTGGAATCATCTGTTTTTCGGTATGGCCGTTTACAAAAAGAATATCCATCCAAGGAAAAGGACCAGGTCCAATCCAATCGTTTTCCGGTATAAAATTCAGTTGGCTATTGGCTTCTATGCTAGCAAAGTTTTCTTTCAGGAAAGAGGCTTTTTCCCTTGGGTTAGGCTCATTGGCCCAATTCCAGTGCGATTGATTGCTCCAGTATTTGGCATTTTTGAATGTGGGGTAGAATTTTTCTTTCAGAGTATCTGCCTTAACTGCTCCGCCACAGTGGTCAAAATGCAGGTGAGTCAATACCACATCGGTAATA
>JBMYJC010000050.1:0-8653 GCA_049594055.1 Luteibaculum sp.
TCCCAAGTTCGAGTCTTGGTACCCCGACATAGTAAGAAAGTCCTGGCGAAAGCTGGGACTTTTTTTTTGCCACAATTTTCAAGTAGTGTAGCTGGTAGCGCATCCCGAATTGAGATCGGGAGGGTCCCAAGTTCGAGCTTATAAAGAATTTTATGGTTTTACAGTGCTGACAGGCCTTGCCTCGTCAGCATCTTGGTACCCCGACATAGTGAGAAAGTCCTGGCGGAGGCAAGCGCGCAAATGCGTTTTTTTCGTCTTATCCGTGTTATTTATAGCCATGCTTGTGGCTGGAACATTCTATTCCACATAAGTCTCACGTAAGACGTCCTTGCAAATTGAGATTTCATTTGCTCCCAGGGTTCCGAGTATTTTAATCACTCTGGATTTGTCCACAGTTCTAATCTGATCCATAGCAATCATTCCTTTCTTTCCATTGTGGTTTATTTTAACTCTGGTTGGATAAGCCTTAAGATTGGTGGTAATGGGAGCTAGTACCACAGTTTTTAAGTATTTATTCATTTCATCAGGTGAAATAATCACACAGGGACGTGTTTTCTTAATTTCACTACCAATCGTTGGATCAAGATTAACCAAGACAATACTGTATTGAGTTATTTCCATTCTTCAAGATCATCATCGTTAAACACATCATTTATCAAAAGCTGATCATCTCCATTTTTAGCCATTTGCTTAAATTTTTGCTCCCAGTTTTTTCGGGGTTTGGAAATCGGTTTTAGAACGATGTGTCCTTTTTTCAGAATTATCTCGACTTTGTCTTTGATGTTATATTTCTCAAGAATGGTTTTGCTTAATCGCAAGCCTTTTGAGTTTCCTATTTTGATGATTGATGCCTCCATGTTTAATTTAGTTCAGTAATTACAAAGTTACTACTTTGTATTCGAAGATTAAAGTGGCGTTTTTGTATTAACTCTCAAATGCACACAAGTAGCGCCTCGACAGCCTATTTGTACTCCGAAAGAGCGAGAAAGTCCTGGCGCAAGCCGGGACTTTTAGAAAAATCCTAGTTCTGATTATTAAGGCGTAAAGCTGATTAAGCTAAGCTTTAGTCATTTTTAAAAACAATACTTGGTTTATTGGGGTTCGAATTACCAATACGGTGATAAATTAAAATTCAACCCAATGAAAATTAGTTTACAAGCATTAATTCTGTGTTTTTCCAGCTTAATCTTCAACATGTATTCAAGCTTCGCCCAGCAAAATTCAGAAAGGGTTTATCAAGACACCTTGATCGTAGCCTACAATAACGTGGCTCCCTTTATTGTTGAAAAGGAGGGTGGTATAACCGGGCCTAATGTTTGGTTGTGGGAGCAAATTGCACAGGATATAAAGCAGCCCTATAAATACAAGGCGCTTAAGTTAGACGAAATAATTACCGGCTTAGCAGATGGCAGCTTAGATATTTGTATTTCTCCTCTCTCTATCACGGCTGAAAGAGCTAAAGCGATGGACTTCACGGCTCCATACTACATTGCCCACGCCAGTGTGCTTAAGAAGAAGCAAAGTACCTGGCAAATTGCTGTATCTTTTTTAAGGGCTTTTTTCTCGGTAAACTTTTTTAAAGCACTTGGCGCCCTGGCATTGGTGATCTTTATTTTTGGTGCACTGCTATGGTGGTTCGAAAGAAAGCACAACGAAGAGGAATTTGGCAATGGTTTGCGCGGACTTTGGGAAGGCTTCTGGTGGTCTGCAGTTACCATGACAACCGTAGGATACGGAGATCGAAGCCCAAAAACTCCTTTGGGTAGAATAGTGGCCTTGGTTTGGATGTTTACTGCAATCATCATCATTTCTGGGTTTACAGCGAGTATTGCCTCCTCACTTACCCTAAACAATTTAGATAGTGAAGCTGGATCCATTACTGCCTATAAAAATAAATCGGTGGGTACCCTTGCTCAAACTACCACAGAACAATGGTTGGCCAACCATTTTTATAACCAGCGAGAGAGCTACACCAGTTTGCAGGAAATGATGGCAGCCTTAAACCAAGGCGAGATCGATGCCATTGCATACGATTACCCCATCCTGCGCAATGTGGTTTCTCAAGATAGTTTAAACCGTTACACCATACTTCCTGGAGTTTTTGACAACCAGTTTTACGCTATTGGAATGCGGAGTGATTTACCGGAATCGATTAAAAAAGCCATAAATATTTCCACCTTAAAATATAGCAACTCCAAAGACTGGGAGGTTTGGCTCTCGGAATATGAGTTGGATTAAAATAGGATTTGGGATAAGAGTCGTTTCGAAAAAACACCCTGCTAAGACAACAATTAACCCCGCTGGAAATCCTTATTCTAACAATTCGCTAAACAATCTTAAAGCCAATGGTGCTATTTTGGCCAATCGCTTAAAATTCTGCTTCTTAACAGGCCTAAAACCTTAACAGTCTAATATGGAATCAGCAATCAATTGGATAGAAGAATTACAACCCTTAATTGTTAAATACGGAATGCGATTAGTAATCGCAATCGTTATACTTTGGATTGGTCTTAAAGTAGTAAAGTTTCTTACCAAAAAATTTAGAGCCAACTTAGAAAAGCGAGAAGTGTCGGCCTCGCTTATTCCCTTTTTAACCAGCTTGTTTAATACCATTCTTAGACTTCTGGTAATTATCTCCGTACTGGGAACCTTAGGGGTGGAAATGACGAGCTTTGCAGCCGTAATTGCTTCTGCTGGTTTAGCTATTGGTTTGGCCTTGAGTGGTACCTTGCAGAATTTTGCTGGTGGCGTTATCATTCTTTTGCTTAAGCCTTTTAAAGTAGGGGATGTTATTGAAGCGCAAGGGTTTATGGGTTCCGTGTACGAAATCCAGATTTTTTACACCATCATGAAAACCTTCGATAACCAGCATATCATCCTTCCTAACGGTAAACTCTCCAATGAGAGCATTAAAAACTACTCCAGTGAGGAAACCAGAAGGATGGTAATTACCGCTGGCATTGGTTACAATGACGACATTGACAAAGCAAAAAAGATCTGCATGGATATTCTTACCTCTGACGAAAGAGTTCTGAAGGATCCAGCCCCGATGGTTTTTGTGTCTGAGTTGGCAGATAGTTCTGTTAACCTGTCGGTAAGAGGATGGGCCAGGAATGAGGATTTCTGGGCTGTTTACTTTGAGATTTTCGAAAAAATCAAGAAGGAATTTGATGCCAATAATGTATCCATCCCTTTTCCACAAAGAGATGTACATATGTTTAAAGAGAATTAAACATCCGCAGAGAATGCTCAATAAAGGTCGGCTAGTAGTCGGCCTTTTTTATTTCCACTAAAAAAACAATCTCGTAAAGCTATATTTAGGAGCGTTAAACCTGAAAGCCACCGTATGAAGTTTAAAACACCGTTCAAACTCTTTCGAATTTCGCTCTGTTTAATGTTGGCAGTAATAGCCAATGGCTTTTTTGCGTCTGCAACTGCTCAAGATAGTACCGTCTTAGAGAAGAGCTACTTCATACTTAGTCAGGATACCTTATTTGCACTTTCTATTCACGACCAGGATAGAATAGCAGCCTGGATGGACCAAACCGATAGTCTGTTATCGCTATCTGGGTTTAATCCGGATGAAATAAACCTGGTTCCCGATAGCACCGGGTTAACACTGGCCTTTAAAAGCAAACCAATTGGTAAGTTTTTCAGGAGTGACCGGGTATTTAATGAAAACACCCTGACCCAAATTGCCATCGATTACAAAGCAAAGCTTAGAGAGCTTTATCAGGAACCTGGCAACGAACTCAATAAATTATATCAAACGCTCAAACAATTCGCTATTTTCTTGCTGATTGCCGTATTGAGTTATGGAATTTATTGGTTGGTGAATAGGGTTTACCTCTGGTTTGCCAAGAGAATAAAGGATGGAAAACTAATACGGATGCGCACACTTTCCTACCGGAACATTGAGGTGCTTAATAAAGACAGGATGCAGCAATTGGTGCTGCTGAGCGCAAAAGTATTGAGGACACTATTGGCCATCATTTTTATCTATTTACTCATCCCCACGGTTTTTAGCTTTTTTCCAACAACCCGGGATATTTCCAGAACGCTTTTTGCTTACATCTTTAAACCCATCAACCGCTTTGGAAAGGGGCTTTTTGAATTCCTTCCGGAACTTATTTTAATTGGACTCATCCTTGTTTTGGCTCGGGTGGCCATTCGCTTTTTTAGATTCTGGAGCAAGGAGGTAGGAGAGGGAAGATTGGTGCTAAAGGGCTTTTATAAAGACTGGGCAAAACCCACATTTAACCTGGTTCGCTTTGTTATTTACCTAGTTACGGTTATTGTTATTGTGCACAATTTGCCCGGTGCTAATACGCCTTTGTTTTTGGGCTTCCTGGCATTTTTGGGGCTAGCCATCGCCCTGGCTTCGGCAAAATCCCTCTCTAATTTTATTTCAGGGATATTTTTAACCTATATGCGCTCTTTTAAAGTCGGAGATCGCGTTAGGGTAAATGAAGCATCTGGGGTGGTGAGTGATAAAAATCTTTTTATAACCCGTATAAAAACCAAGTCCAACGAGTTTATTACCATTCCCAACTCGCAAATGATGGATGCCTATGTAGTCAACTACTCAGCTTCCGAGAACGATCTTGGCCTGGTTGTTTACTGCGAATTTTGGCTAGGCTCCGAACACAGCTTTAATCTGCTATCTGAAAAATTAACCCAAGCTGCCTTGCGAGCAGATTCTATTGTGGATAATCCTAAACCTGTTTTATTGATTACCGAAACAAAACCGGGGCTCATCAAATACAAACTCAACGCCTATACTCTAAATTCTGGGAAACTGGAGCGTATAAAATCTTCCTTGTTTAGGCAGGTAAAAGCATCTTTAGAAAAGGAGGGAATTAATCTTTAAACCCAGAATATGCAATAGAGCATAATTTGCCATCAAGGCAGACGAAAGCTTCGCTTTGTCTGGGTTAACCCTGACAAAAACGCCTTTTCGGAGGCGTTTTTGTCAATATTCAGTAGAAGATTTTGTTGATTATTCTCAAAACTTCTAATGAATATTATGGGTTAAAACCAACCTTTTCTTTTGAAATAAACCACCATACTTAATGCCATAGATATGAGTACGCCCCAAAAAATGAAATAGCTGTATTTGTAGCTCAGCTCTGGAAGGTACTCGAAGTTGGTACCATAAACCCCAGCTATAAATGTGGTAGGAATAAAAATGGCAGAAAAGATGGTCAGGGTTTTCATGACCTGGTTCATGTTGTTACCCATTTGGGTACTGTGGATGTTTAGTATGTCGGAAAGTAAATCCCTGTAAGTGTCCACCGTTTCTACCACTAAGAGTAAATGGTCGTATACATCGTTAAAATAGGGGAGGTTTTCCTGTTTTACCCAAGCGTTATCAGCTTTTAAGGTTTGAACCATTATTTCCTTAACCGGCCTAATGTTTTTTCGTAGAACATTTAGCTCGCGTTGTTGCATGGAAAATTTTAGAATAAAATCGTCTCTATTGAATTTTTTAAAGAGCTGATCCTCCAGTTTGTCAATTCGGTTTCCAACGGTTTCTGTAATCACCATGTAGTGGTCTACTATGGTATCCAGCAAACAAAAAACGGTGTAATCGGCATTTAGGGGGTAGATACGCGTATTCTCATTTTTTAATCGGTGCCTAATTCCCCCAAAAGTATCGGCTTCGGTATGCTGAAAGGTAAGCACCCCCTTTTTGAATTGCAGCATGGATAATTGCTCCATGAGGGCTGAGGCTTTTTTCTGTCCGCTTTTGTACATCATTTTAAGCGAATAGAAAACGTAGTCATCGTAGCTTTCCATTTTAGGACGCTGGTTTTCACTTAAAATGTCTTCTAGGGTTAATCGGTGAACTCCGGTTTCTAACCCTAGGCTCTCATACCACGAAATGGGAGGAGTACCGGTAATGTTTATCCAAAAATTGTCTTGGCCTTTTATAATTGGGATTACGTGTTCTAATTGCAGTTCAGAATATATAGTGTTGCCTCCGGTATGTCTATAGCAACCAATATGAACTGGTATTTCCTCCCCTTCATACAAAAGGGTTCCAGGTGCTACGCCTGTTTTGGATTTAATGGTCTTAATAAATCTAGCCACGGTATTTTTTTAATGCGGGGAAGATAATAAAGTGAGGATTCCGAAACCTTGCTAATTCCTGTCCAAACAATTGGAAAGAAATTGTTCTTAAGGTATAGAAGCTCTAATTAAAAGGTTAAACTTGCTAATCCATGTGGAAGTTAGGATTTGAATTAAGCTTTCGAATAATAGCCATTAGGCTTTGCCTGGCAGTATTTTGTTTGCCAACGGCAGATATGGTATGTGGCCATTTTTTTCCACCCGAAATGGATGTTTCTGTTTATGAGTTGGTGACAGAAATTGAATCCCAAAACTCCTCGGAGCAAGGAGAGAATGAGAATGAAGCAAAGGCAGATTGGAAAATTTACGGGTATAATTCAGAGAGTCTGTTTCCTATAAGCACCGATTTGAATAAGCCCAATTATCTCGGCTTAAAGATTGCAGCTGCGTGTATTTCTAACTTCACCCCTCCACCAGAACTGTTAAGCTGCAACTCCATTTTCCCTCTTTATTAATCAATATTCTTTTTCATGAAGTTATTTAAGCATTGGCAGCAGGATTTGCCTGCAAGTATTGTAGTTTTTTTAGTGGCATTGCCGCTTTGTTTAGGAATTGCTCTGGCCTCAGGAGCACCATTACTTTCTGGTTTAATTGCTGGAATTGTCGGTGGTATCATCATTGGTAGCATCAGTAAATCTCACTTAAGTGTGAGTGGGCCAGCTGCAGGTTTGGTTGTGATAGTTTTAAATGCGGTTGATGTCCTTGGTAGTTTTGAAGCATTTTTAGCCGCGGTGGTACTTGCAGGGGCTATCCAGTTAATCCTTGGGATTGTTAAGGCGGGTATCATTGGGATGTATTTTCCCAGTTCCGTTATTCGAGGAATGTTGGCGGCTATTGGATTGATTTTAATCCTGAAGCAAGTACCGCATTTGGTTGGCTTTGATTCTGATGCATTTGGCGAAATGGAATTCATTCAATCTGATGGACAAAACACATTTACCTTTTTAATGGAGTCCTTCTCACATATAACTCCGGGAGCAGCGCTTATTGGGGCTATTTCCATGCTAATTCTCATTCTTTGGGAGCTCCCAGTCATTAAGAAAATTAAGGTGCTGGGAAAAATCCCGGCTGGAGTCTTGGTTGTTATTGTGGCGGTAGCTTTAAACGCTGTATTTCAATCCATCGGCTCAGGACTTACCGTTCAGGATATTCACTTGGTTAAAATACCGGTATTCGATAGCTCATCAGAACTATCGGAAATTGTGACTTTTCCAGACTTCTCCATTTTCGCTAATCCACAGGTATACTTATCTGGAATTACTTTGGCAATCGTAGCGAGTTTAGAAACCTTATTGAGTGTTGAGGCCATAGATAAGCTGGATCCCAGAAAACGCAGAACACCAAAAAACCGCGAGTTAGTTGCCCAAGGAATTGGGAATATGATTTCTGGATTTATTGGTGGTTTACCCATTACTGCAGTTATTGTAAGGAGCTCTGCCAACTTAGATACCGGTGCAGCCTCTAAACGCTCGGCAATTTACCACGGTATTTTTCTTTTAATGGCGGTAGGATTTTTCCCGCAAATCATGAACATGATTCCCCTGGCGGCATTAGCGGCCATATTAATTGTGGTTGGATATAAACTCACCAAACCCTCGGTTATTAAAAGCCAATGGCAGGTGGGCTGGAATCAGTTTATACCTTTTGCGGTGACCATTCTGGCAATCATGTTTACCGACCTGCTTATCGGAATCATCATTGGGATGGCTGTGGGTGTGTTTTTTGTATTACGCGCCAATTACCAGGTGCCTTACCACTATTATGAAAACGATAAACCCGACAGTACCTCCAAAGAAATTACGATTAAGTTAAGTGAGCACGTGAGCTTTTTAAACAAGGCCAGCTTACAGGTAACCTTTGATAATTTACCAGAAAATGCCCACGTCATTTTAGATGGATCCAATGCCCATTTTATTGACTTTGATGCGCTACAGGTAATTAAAAGCTTTATAGAATCTAAGGACGAGAAAAAGGTAACCTACGAGTTGAAGAATTTGGAAATAGAACAGGACTAGAGCTTTAAAATGATCCTTGCCTTATTCGATTCACAGAAAAATTAGGCACTTAGCTCTTTTTCCTGTGCTAGATTGGAACAAATGTCTAAATTTGCCCTCCGATTTTGGAAAGCCAATTAACCCCGGCATGGTTGCCGAGTTTTTGGTGGGAATGGTCATTTAAAATTTTGGTCGCGTAGCTCAGCTGGATAGAGCATCTGCCTTCTAAGCAGACGGTCATAGGTTCGAATCCTATCGCGATCACAATGAGGACGGGGGTTTCAGACGTTTTAGTTTGAAGCCCCTTTTCTATTTGCATACATATTGTTTCAAATTAGCAGTTACGCTATTCCAAGGAACCTCTTAACAACCTTGATGATTAGCCTAAAATTTGAGGGGGTAGCTTTTTTTGCGAAGTCATTAATTTTAGGAGCTTCTTCTATTTTTTTCTCAACTAGATCAATGTCCCTTGAAAGTTGTCGAGCTTTTGACTTCAGGTGATAGGCAAGCGCCTTAGTTTCCGACTT
>JBMYJC010000051.1:0-4035 GCA_049594055.1 Luteibaculum sp.
ATATAAATTGGTGGTTCCAGGGGCGGTCCGGCTGGGTCTTTGTCAACTGAAATCTGCACATCGGCATCAAAGCCCTTCACTTCCTCCCGTATTTCCTCCATTACCTGCGATGTGGGTAAACCTCTCCGGTAGGGGAATTCCACAAAAGAAATAGTTACCCGACCTTTGTTGGGTGTGAAGTTCATGGAAGGTCCTTCATTGGGGTCGGTAGCACCTTGTCCTACCTGCGCAATAACCGATTTTACCAACCAGTTTTTGCGTTTTTCTACTCCCTCTATGTCAGATGGAGCTTCTTCTTCGTACTTTTTAATGTATTCTAAAACCCGCTGCTCAACCTCTTTGGTAACGGCATTGGTGCGCTGTATATCGGTACCAATGGGCATAGAAACAAAGACGTTTACATAGTGCGGCTCGTTAATGGGGAAGAACAGCACTTTTGGGGTGAAGATGCCCAGCAGAACAAAGGAGAAAATGAGCAATCCAAAACTTCCAAACAGGAATTTTCGCGGTCTTCTACCTTCTAGCGAGAAATCTAAAAACTTGCGGTATCCTCGTTCTAATTTTGGTAGCAATTTCTTTTGGAAGGATATAGAACCCGGGTGAAATAAATAGGCATTTAGCAGGATGAGTATCCCCAAAAAGAGAAACAAGTTTCCTGCCCAAAAATCGTTGGACTGGAATACAAAATGCACCATTAAATCTATGGCCGCTCCAACCGCGGTTAGAATAAAGCCAATTTTTTTGGCTCTGCTTTTATCAAAATCGCCATCGGATTCTATGCGCATGTAACTGGCGGTAAGCACTGGGTTAATTACCAGGGCAACAAACAGCGATGATCCCAATACGATGATGAGCGTTATGGGCAAGTACTTCATAAACTCCCCAATGAGTCCCGGCCAAATGGCCAGCGGGAAAAATGCGGCCAGCGTTGTTGCCGTTGAGGCAATAATGGGTACGGCTACTTCTCCAATTCCTTCTTTTGCCGCTCGTATAGGATTATAGCCTTCATCCATCAATCGATAGATGTTTTCTACCACCACAATCCCGTTATCCACCAGCATTCCAAGAGCTAGAACCAATGAGAAAAGCACCATGGTGTTTAGTGTAATGCCCATGGAATTTAGAATAAGGAAGGACATCATCATGGAGAGTGGAATGGCCACCCCAACAAACATGGCATTGCGTAAGCCCAAGAAAAAGAGCAGGACCAAAACCACCAGCATTACCCCAAAAATGATAGAGTTTTCCAGGTTGGAAACTTGCTCACGGGTAGCATCGCTTTGGTCGTTGGTTATCGTAATATTTAGTGAAGCTGGCAGGTAATCGCGTTTTGCGCGGGCCAGTATTTCTCCAATAGACATAGAGGCTTCCAGCAGGTTTTTACCGGAGCGCTTGGTAACATCCAGCATTACAACCGGTTGTTTAAACTCGCGGGCAAAAGATTCTGCTTCTTCATCTCCAAAGCGAATAGTGGCTACATCCTTTAGGTAAACCAAATCGCCACCTTCCTGCTTAACAATGATGTTTTCTACCTCTTTGGGGTTCTTAAATTCCCCTTCCACCCGAATGGTGCGTCTAAAGTTGTCTACCAACAATTCTCCACCAGACATGGTGATGTTCTCCGAAACCACCGCATTTTCAATATCCTGCAGAGAGACCTGAACCGCTTGAGCCTTGATAGGATCTACCGCAATCTCCAATTCTTTATCCTGCACCCCGCGGATGTTTACCTCGTTGATCTCGGGCAGTTTTTCAATCTCGTCTTCCAGCAACTCCCCGTACTCCTTTAACTGATCCACCGAAAAGTCTCCCGATAGATTGATGTTCATAATGGGGAAATCAGAGAAATTGAGCTCAAACACGTTGGGGTCTGCGGGTAAATCGGTAGGAAAATCCTTATCCGATTTAGCGCGATCAACGGCATCTTTTACTTTTTGCAAGGCATCTTCGGAGCTTACATCAAAGTCAAACTCTGCAATAATGGTAGAGTAACCTTGAACGGAAGTAGAGCTCAGTTTATCCAGTCCATCTATGGTGGAGATTTCCTTTTCTAGCGGGCGAGTGAGCTGATCTTCAATCACCTTTGGTGAGGATCCAGGATAAGCAGTTCCTACATAAATGGTTGGAATTTTTATCTCTGGGAAGTTCTCGCTGGGCATAGAAACATAGGCTGCCATCCCTGCAAAGGCAATGAGTATTGCCAGTAGAAAAACGGTTCTCCTGTTGTTTACGGCAAGGGAAGAGAGCCCGAATTCCTTTTTTACCTTATTGTCTTGTTGCGACATGCTTCAAAAGATTTTATTGCGCTACGGTAACCACCGATCCGCTGGTAATATTTCTTGCACCTTCAACTACTACTTGCTCTGTGCCCGCCAATCCGTTTAAAATCTCGGTTTTACCGTTGTAGGTGTAACCTGTTTCTACAAATACACGCTCTACGCTCTGTAAATCACCCTCGTTTTTAATGATGTACACGTAGTTCTTGTTGTTTAAATCTTGTTGGATGGATTTGGTTGGAACCAGAATTGCGTTGTCGTTGCTGTAATCCTGGATGTTTAACTCGGCCACAAGGTTTGGAATAAGCTTGTTGTTTTTGTTGTTTAAAGCCGCTTTTACTTTTATGGTGCGGTTTGCCGGGTCTATGTAATTCCCCACTTGCACCAACTCAGACTCTTCTTGTACACCAATGGCAGGGAAATTAATCAGTACTTTGGTTCCAGCTTTTATCTGTCCCACATAACGCTCAGAAACATCGGCTTCTAGTTTTAATTTCTCCAGGTTTACCAGTCTTCCAACGGGCATTCCAACAGACACCAATTCTCCCTGCTTGGGTAAAATTTCATCTACGGTACCGGAGAATGGTGCGCGAATCACAGACTTTTCTTTCTGCGCATTCAACGAGCTCAGTCTGGCCTCCAGCGATACTTTGTTGTTTTTGGCCTGTTTAAATTCCAGCTCAGAGCCAATGTTCTGGTCCCAGAGTCTTTTTTGGCGCTCAAACACAAAGGATGCCAGATCGTAGGCGGCTAAGGCCTCTTCTAGGTTTTTGTCAAGAATCTCAGTGTCTAGCGATACCAGCTTTTGTCCAGCTTGTACCTTTTGCCCTTCTTTTACATGGATGCTTTTTACCACGCCATTTGCTTCGGCTGTTAGCATAATATTGCGCTCTGCCTCCACTTGCCCTTGCACTTGAAAAAAGTGGTCGAAAGGCTGGTGAGCCGCACTCACGGTTTTTACCTTAAAAATACGCTGGTTGAGGTCTTCTCCGCTTTCGGCCATAATTTGTCCATCCAGCTCCTTGATTTTATCGGTTAAGATTTTTACCTCGGCCTCCAGGTCTGTTTTTTGTTTTTGCAATTCCTCTAAGCTACCAGCTTCGGGACTTCCTTGCTCGCAGGCTGCTAGCAATAACAATATGGGTAATGTGTAAATGAATTTCATGGGTATCGGGATGTCTGATTAAGGATTCAATAGTTTTTCTAGTTTGCTCTTGGCGCTACTCACTTTTATAATGGATTGTATGTAGGCCGCCTGTGCGTTTAAATACTGGTTTTCGGCTTGGTTTAAATCGAAACTGGAGGATAAACCTTCCGAAAATTTGGTGCGGGTTTGCTCTCTGATTTTTTCAGTAAGCTCCAAGTTGGTCTGTTGGGTTTTGTAGTTGTTGTACTCAAATTTAAGTTGCGCCTGTGCGTTGGAGATCTCCAATTGCATTCCTTCGCGCACTTTATCCATGTTGATATTGGCAAGCTCCAGATCGATTTGCTTCTGCTTTACCTGGTTGCGCTTTTTGAAAGAGGTAAAAATGGGCACATTAAGGTTTACACCCACCACGTTGGTGGTAAAATAGTCTCGTGTATTAGAGAGGAAATTAAACTCCTGCCTAAATGCATTTTGTTGGTGCGAGAAATAGGCGCTTAGACGAGGCAGGTAACCTGCACGCTCCGCTTTTAGGCGATATTCCTGTAGCAAGGTGTTTTGTCTTGCCAAGCGCATTTCTGTGGTGCGCTGGGAGGAGAATTGGTCAATCTGAAA
>JBMYJC010000051.1:4045-8635 GCA_049594055.1 Luteibaculum sp.
TATGCCCGAGGTAAGGGTGATTTGAGCATCGAGTGGTAAACCCATCGTGTATTTCAACAGGTTTTTAGCCAAACCAATTTGTATCTCGGCATTTTGCAGCGCGTTTTGCAAGTTGCTCAGGTTGATTTGAATTTGAGATACACTGATTTCGTCTGCCAAACCTGCTTCTCTGAGTTTTTTGGTTTGCTCTGCTAGTTTTTCCAGGTTGCGTTCAGAGGCAGATAGCGTTGCGTAATTTTCCTGTGCTGCAATGGCTGTGGCATAAGCATCGTAAACGGCTTTGCGTACTTCTTGCTCTGTGAGTTTGTTCTGCAATCGGCTCAGCTCTACTACTTCGCGAGCGGCTTTTAGTCCAACCAAATAACTGCCGTCAAACAACAGTTGCGAGGCGGTTACATCCAGGTTTACATTCTGTTTGGTGCCAAAAACCACGGTAGCAAAAGTTCCGGGTTCGCCACCAAAAAATTCTGCTGGAATGGCCTGAACGGGCTGGCGAATAAAATTCTGGTAGGCAGCACTTCCTATAATTTGTGGCAATCCGGCCGAAATGGTTTCGTTAACCTGTGCTTTTGCCTTGCTCACATTCTCCCTTCCTTCCAGGAGGTTATAGCTGTGTTGCGAGGCATAATCCTGTGCCTGCTGCAGGCTGTAACTCTGTGCCAAGGAGGCTAAAGAGAAGAGTAGAAAAGTGCCTAGCAGACCTATTTGTCGTCTCATATACTTAGGGTGAATTGGGATTTGTTTAAGAGTTGCAAGCCTTTATCGGTAACCATGCCGTGCAAGTGGTAATTAAAAAACTTCTCTAGGGCTTTTCCCGCAGTTAAATCAGCAGGAATAATGCGGTTTGTCATGATTTCGTTGGTTGCCAATAAATAAAGTCCTGCTGTGAATTCGGGGTGTATTTCCTGTCGGTAAAATCCTTCTTGTTTGCCCCGCTCAATATTCTTCATAATTAGCCTTTTAACAAAATCATCGCGGTGCTTTTTAACTAATTCATAAACTGAGGCGTGAAATTTTTCAAGATCGTAGAAAACGGCAGGATTTACTTGTTGTTTAAAACTAATGAGCGTTTGGGCCAAATGCATAATCTCTGCAATGGCGTTTTCCTGTTCGGTAGATATGTGGCAAATCTTGTCTTGCATGCAACCAAGATGGCCGCTTACTACTGCTTCCACTAAGGCCGTTTTATCCTTGTAATACTTGTAAATGGTTTTTTTAGAAACCTTGGTTTCCCGTGCAATCTCATCCAGGGAAACGCTTCTAAACCCACGGGCAAAAAACATGCCCCTTGCCTGATCTAGTATTTGCTGTTGGGTTTCTTCCATAAGATTGGCCACAAAGGAAATATTTATCTATTGCAAGGAAACTTAAAAAACATTAAAAGTTTCCAGGGTTTTTATGAATGGTAAGTTGGGGTTTGTTCTGCCTGTATTTTTAGTGTTTTTTTGCCCTTTAAATTTTACCAATGGCCAAGACAGTTAAAGAGATATTGCAAAGTGGGAAAGCGGGAGACCAGCTGGAAGTAAAAGCTTGGGTTAGAACCAAACGCGGAAGTAAAAACGTGAGCTTTATTGCCATTAACGATGGTTCTTGCATGGCCAATTTGCAGGTGGTAGCAGATGGAACCCAGTTTAGCGAAGAAAGTCTAAAAGAGGTGAACTGCGGAGCATGCATTGCCGTAAGCGGCAGCCTGGTAAGTTCGCAGGGCTCAGGCCAAAGTGTTGAATTGCAGGCAAATAGCCTTAAAGTTTTGGGTGCGGCCGATCCTGAAAAATATCCTATCCAACCCAAAAAACATTCTCTGGAATTTCTTAGAGAGCACGGTCATTTGCGTTTTCGCACCAACACGATAGCCGCTGTAATGCGCGTTCGGCATGCATTGTCATTTGCCATCCACCAGTATTTTAACGATCGTGGGTTTTATTACATGCACACCCCCATTATTACCGGGTCTGATGCCGAGGGGGCAGGAGAAATGTTTAGAGTAACCACACTGGATATCGAGAATCCTCCCAAAACTGAGGAGGGAAAGATAGATGTAGAGCAAGATTTTTTTGGAAAAGAGACTAACCTCACCGTTTCTGGTCAGTTGGAAGCAGAATTAGGGGCGTTGGCCCTGGGTAAGGTCTACACCTTCGGTCCCACCTTTAGAGCAGAAAATTCCAATACAACGCGCCATCTGGCAGAGTTCTGGATGATAGAGCCCGAAGTGGCATTTAATGATTTGGTGGCCAACATGGATTTGGCGGAAGACTTTTTAAAGTATTGCGTTTCCTACGCACTGGATAATTGCCAGGAAGACTTGGAGTTTTTAGACAAGCGCTTCGAGGAGCAAGAGAGTCAAAAACCTGCCAATGAGCGCTCGCCCTTGGGACTTTTAGAGCGCTTAAAATCGGTAGTTGCCGAATCCTTTGAGCGCATTACCTATACAGCGGCAATCGAGCTACTGCAACAATCCAAGCCCTACAAAAAGAAAAAATTTAAGTACCCCGTAGAATGGGGCACCGATCTACAAAGCGAGCACGAACGCTATCTGGTAGAAAAGCACTTCCAGAAACCGGTGATAATTACAGATTATCCTGCAAGTTTTAAAGCATTTTACATGCGCCTAAACGATGACGGAAAAACCGTGGCAGCCATGGATATCCTTTTTGCCGGTATAGGAGAAATTGTGGGGGGCTCGCAGCGTGAGGAGCGATACGATGTGCTTAAAAAGAAAATGGGCGAATTCAATATACCCGAAGAGGAACTGTGGTGGTATCTAGAAACCCGCCAGTTTGGAACTTGTCCACATGCCGGTTTTGGGTTGGGCTTTGAACGCCTCGTGCAATTTGTGAGTGGGATGGGCAACATACGCGATGTAATTCCTTTTCCAAGAACACCGCGCAACGCAGAATTTTAAACAGCCATTGTGGGACTCAATCGGAAAGAGTAAATTTTCTGCATGCTTAAACAAACCCTTCAGCAAAAGCTATCTCAAAAGCTATCTCCGCAGCAGATTCAATTGATGAAATTGTTGCAGGTGCCCACTTTTGAGCTGGAAAACCGCATTAAGCAAGAGTTAGAGAGCAACCCGGTTTTAGAGGAGGGGCTGGAGGAGCCGGAAAATGATTTTGATGCCCAGGAAGATTACCTGGAGGACGACACCCGAACCGAAGCAGAGAAAGAGATTGACATAGAGGATTATCTGAACGAAGAGGATATTCCAGATTACAAGCTTTACGCCAACAATCAGGGAAAGGATCAAGAGGAAAAAGGGATTCCACTCTCGGGGGGAAATACTTTTCAGGAAAACTTGCTAAGCCAGTTGGAGCTGCGCTTGCTGAGTGATAAACAGCGCAGAATTGGTGAACAACTCATCGGAAATTTAGATGATGATGGTTATTTGCGGCGGGAGCTGGAAGCCATTGTTGACGATTTAGCTTTTACCCAAGCCTTGGATTGCACGGTGGATGAATTGGAGGAAGTGCTGCTAGTAATCCAGGATATGGAACCACCGGGAGTTGGTGCCAGAAACCTGCAGGAGTGTTTGCAAATTCAGTTGGATAAAAAGAACCTGGATACCGAGGCCCTCATTTTTGCGCACCGTGTGGTGGAGTATCATTTTACCGAGTTCACCAAAAAACACTACAAAAAAATCCAGGAAAAACTGGAGATCACAGAGGAAGAGCTCAAAGAGGTAATCCAGGAGATAACCCGCTTAAATCCAAAGCCGGGAAATAGTATGCAAGACTCGGTTAAGATAGACCAGAGCATTGTTCCAGACTTTATAGTAAGCGAGCAGGATGGGGAATTACAGCTGAGTTTAAACTCTAGGAATGCACCAGACTTGCGTATTTCTAAGTCCTACAAGGATATGCTTAATCGCTACAAGGAGACCAAGCGCGACAAAGAGGCTACCTTGTTTATAAAGCAGAAAATAGATTCTGCCAAATGGTTTATTGAGGCCATCCAGCAGCGCAATCGCACCTTGCTAATGACTATGTCGGTCATTATGGATATCCAACAAGAGTTTTTTAAAACGGGGGATGAGACCAAACTGCGCCCCATGATTTTAAAGGACATTGCCGATAAGATTGAGATGGACATCAGCACGGTTAGCCGGGTGGCCAATAGCAAATACGTACAAACAGACTACGGTATCTTCTTGTTAAAATCCTTTTTCTCAGAGGGGATGGTAAAAGACGATGGGGAGGAAGTTTCCACCATTGAGGTAAAAAGCATTTTGGAAGAGGCCATTAATAATGAGCCTAAAAAGAAGCCCTTAACAGACGAGCAATTGAAGGCCATCCTCAACAAGCGGGGTTATAATATTGCCCGCAGAACGGTAGCCAAATACCGCGAGCAATTAAACATTCCGGTAGCACGATTAAGGAAAGAGATTTAGCCTAAAAACTATTCATTGTTTTATTTGCTATACTTTTTAAACTTATTTCCTCTTCTTTCGAATTAATTTCTACGAAATGGCAACGCTTGGTTTATGGGGGCGTCTAAAAGTTGTTTTACACCCTAAACCCCAAATCATGAAACAACTTTTATTTTTTGCAGCAGCCTGTTTTTTAGGCTACAATGTATCTGCCCAGTGCAGCG
>JBMYJC010000052.1:0-8587 GCA_049594055.1 Luteibaculum sp.
TTCATCAAAGCAAACAGCAATAAACTCGGTTTTTCCATTGGGATCACTTATGGGAGTCCCTATTAACCTTAGAATCACTTTATTATCCCCAACCAAGGTTTTCACATTGCTAAAAACCACTTTTCTGTTTTCCTTTTTAATGGTGGAAACTAGTGTGTTAATGGGAATGTACATGTCTTCAGCAATCATGCGAAGCAGGTTCATTTGAAACTGCTTTTTTGGAAAATGTAAAAACCGCTCAATCGCTCCAAAAACATGTAAGATTTCAAAATCGTGGGTTATAACCACACATGGAGGAGTCATGTCCTCCAGTACGGCATCCTTAATTTTGTCTATAACCTTTACAAAATCCGTGGATCTCCGTGCCATAGGCGTACTCCCTTTACTTTTAGGTCCAGAGACTTTTTCTTGTAATCCAGGTGCATACAACCCAACTACATCGGTGTTGGTGTAGGTCTTTTTCTTTTTATAAACTCTGTGTGTGGTACTTACTACCTCAAATTTTTTATCCCCTAAAAAGGGAGATTCACTTGAACCTAAGAATAGCTTTCCACTATCAACCAGGGCAAAATGAAAGAATGAAAGAATCTTTTGTTGTAATTCCGGCTTAATGTAGATAAGCAGATTTCTACAAGAAACCAGGTGTAGATTGTTAAATGGCGGATCTTTTACCACGTTATGAATGGCAAAGACAATCATATCTCTAATGTTTGCTTTTACCTGGTACGTAGCATCATCCAGCTCCGTAAAATATTTATCTAATAAATAATCTGGAACATTCTCTACTTCTTGCTTCGTGTAATTCCCCTTACTTGCATAATTTAAACTAGCAGCATGGGCATCCGTAGCGAATATTTTTATCCGCTTCCTGAGTTTATTTCTGATTAAATATTCTGAAAGCAACATGGCCAGAGAATAAGCCTCTTGTCCGGTACTACAACCTACACTCCAAATTCTAATTTGGTCTTGGCCATTGTGCTCAGAAACAATATCCGGGAAGATTTTAGTTTCTATGTAATTAAACGCCTTTTCATCCCTGAAAAACCCAGTTACATTAATCAGGAATTCATCGGCCAACACTTTAGCCTCTTTCGGGTTATTACTTACATATTCGTAATAAGTGGCAAAATCGTGGTATTGTAATTTTTGAATCCGCCTTTCAATCCTACGAAGGATTGTATTGCTCTTGTAGTTTGCAAAATCAAAATCAGCGTATTCATTAATGATGTTCAGAAGCATCATTGCTAAGGCTTCATCACTTGCCCCTTGGGCGCGTTTCTTGGAGGAAACTTGGTTACCCTCTGGGGCTAACACCAAATACTCTTTTATAATTGCTGGAATTTCCTCGGGTGGAGCTATCCGATCTACCAAGCCCGTCATGATGGCATTCTTAGGCATACCGTTAAAGGCCGCCGTGGATTCCTCCTGCACCACCACAATTCCTCCCTTGTCTTTTATTGCTTCAATGCCCTGGGTTCCATCAGAGCCCGAACCCGATAGTATAACGGCAATAGCCCTGGTTCCATAAGCCTCTGCAAGCGAGCTAAAAAAGGAATTAATGGGGTAATGTACTAGATTACTATGATCCCTATCCTCGCTAACAAAAACACCATTAACAATACTAAAAACCTTATTGGGTTGTGAGACATAAACTACCCCTGATTCAATCTCCATTCCACTCTCAATGGGAGATATTTTCATTTGGGTATGCCTGGCCAACAACTCGGGCATTAAACTCTTGTAATCTGGGCTTAAGTGTTGTATGACTACAATACAGAAGTTGTCGTTTTTGTCAAAGCTCAGGTGATCAAACACACCATAAAGAGCTTGTAAGCCTCCCGCTGATGCTCCAATGGCAACAACTTTGAGTGATTCCTCGGGTTGCTTATTTTTCAACTGATTGGAATCCAGACTCTCTCCTTGGGTAATTTTGCTTTTCTTTTTGGCCACTCAGCTCTTTTTCACATTATACATTGCCGGAATTCCCAGCAAGTCAATTCAAATATTCCGAAAAATTAGTTACGAGGGAGTTGGCGCGAAAGGTCGGTAAAAAATTCTTTTTTGTAAAAATAAATGCCAATCCCTATGCCTGCTAATACAACAATCCAAAGGTGGTCATCCAAGGGTACTGGCGGTGGTGGAGGGCCATCCTTAAAGCCGTCCTCATTTGCATCTTTCTTTTTTGTTGTAGCTACTTCATCCACCGCTGAGAAAGGATCTTCTGTAAACGGCCCCTTATTACCGAAAGGTGCCGCTTGCCCCATCACCATATTTGGGAGTACAGCAAAAAGAAGAATACATAAAATTAACCTCACGGGGGGTTTGTTTTTTAGAAACTAAGCTTTCTAGAAAAGCTAGATCCATCATTCCGGGTGAACAAAACTAAATAAACTGCGTGTTTTTGAAGTTTAAGTTGGGTTAATGAAGAATTAATTTTCTGATTTACAAGTAATTTTCCATCTATACTAAACACTGCAACTTCCTGAATATCAGCAGCATCTGCTACACTTATTTCTATTCCATCATTAAGTGTTTTTATAGCCACTTGGTCAGACAAAAATTGCTCTTTTATTTCGGTTGGTGAGCTGCTTCTGCCGTATACAATGAAAAAGCGATCTACAATGGCTCCTGATTTATCGGCATAAAAACTATAGTCTTCTCCAAAGGGGGTCAGGGTATTCTCACGGCTATCCAGTATGTATGCATTAAATCCACCATAACTGTTTTCAATTTCTGGACTAAAAACTTGCTGAAAGGTGTACGTCCCGGAGCTGGGCACTTTTACATACAAAGGCAAAATCATAGTCTTTTTAATCTCTGGAAATGCAGCAATACCAAGCTTATCTTCCTTTCCTTGAATCCCAACAGAGAGCGATGCATTAAACATTTTTGCATCCAGACCGCGATCGTAATTCCATGACGCCTGGTCTAAGTGAGCCACCAACATAGAAGCTTCCCTGTTCCCTTTAAAAAGACGAATCCAGTACTTATCGCGCAAATCGAATTCACTTTTATTGGACTTAAATGCACTGTTGAGTCCGTTGCGCATATCATTCGTAAATGAAACCGTATATCCACCTGAACCTAAACTGCCTTTGGCTTGTACCATAAAGCCCTGGCAAGATGCAATGTTTGTGCTGGCGGAAGTCTGAAAACGATTGTGAAAGGAACTGGTACCTAAGGCATTAACCGCTATAAATTGTTTTTCTGAGATGTAGGTACTGTCATCCAAATGGCTAAATAAATAAACCGCGGCATCTATGTTGCTGCTGTTTTCGGCAATAAAGGCGGCTGCATTTATGGCGGATGGATAGGGGTTTCCTACCAGCGTGTATGACTCTTGCGTGGTAATGTGATTGGCTCCGGTGTAGTCTATATCTCCGTTGTTTACAGTACCGGAAAATGTAGCAGAAGATTGTCCCCAAACGGCATAGCCCTCGCCAACTGTCATGTTGATATCGGTGGTTATTGCAACATAATCAGACATTTCATCTTCCCCTTGCGTAAAGTAATATCGCGGTGATCCGCTGAGTTCACCTGTGGGTCCTATTTGCGATTCTGATGTTGCAACAGGGTTAGACCACATATAAAACAAGCTTGGAGAATTGCCATCTGGTATGCTTCGTGAAACATTAAAGGTTCCGCTATTCGTTAAGCCCGAACCTGAGGTTTGAACCAGAGCAGCGTCATCCGCAATATTGAAAGTGGAGAGATTAAAAACGTCCCCATCCACGCGAAGTGAGTCGCTGAGGTTAACTGTTCCGTTATTGTTGTAAAAAAAGCTCTTGCAGTAAACCCCATAATCAATATTTAAGGTTCTACCGCTTGAGACCTCCGGATAGCAGCCAGTTCCGAAGGATATGTTTCCTCCTGTCCCCAAAATTTCCTGGGTGCCACTTCCGTTAAATTGAATTGGGCTTACATCTATGGTATTAAAGTAAAGGGAATCTCCACCCGACAATTCAATATTTCCATTGATAACCGTAGTAACCTGATCATCGGAGGCAATAATAAAAGAACCATCTAACAGAAATAAGGTATCCAGGGTAGGTCCTTGAAAAGACAAATTCGCGGTACTAGTTGGACTTTGGTTGTAAATAAAATTCCCAAAGGTTTTGCTTTCCATGTCAGGATCCTCTGAAGCACCAGGCTGGAAACGATAGTTAGACCCCGATTCAAAAGTTACTATCTCGCTTCCGTCCGAAGAAAAAGGAGCAACTAAATTGGGAGCATTGTGATAGTAATTGGAGCCCAGCTCAAAATTGGTGGTTCCGGAGATATAATTAAAATCTCCAAAAGGTCTAATGCTACTCTCACCTGCGGGAAAATAATCGGAGCTGTTGTAAAAATTGGAACCAGCTGCAAAGGTCAAACTTGCTGAGTTTAGCGGTAAAATCTGATTTAGAATATTTCCCTCAAAGGAAATGGTACCATCTACGGTTATATTTTCATCGTTGGCTATTAATGTGGTTAATCGATTGTTGGCGGTAATTTGAATTTCACTGTTGGAAGAAACTTCCAATCCTCCCGCATTTCCA
The DNA here is from genome assembly GCA_049594055.1 of Luteibaculum sp. Lineage (GTDB taxonomy): Bacteria > Bacteroidota > Bacteroidia > Flavobacteriales_D > Luteibaculaceae > Luteibaculum. Next base: position 4,539 of record JBMYJC010000052.1, read on the forward strand.
CCTAAGATGTACAGTTCAGTTTCGTCTGCAATTGGCTCTAGATCTACCGTAGTCCCTTTTTCCACAACAATTTTCCCAAGGGCATGCGTGGGGAAATTCTGTACTGTAACAGCGGCCCCTCCATCAAAAATCAGGGTATCCTCCGCACCAAAAGAATTTCTAACTGGGCTAAAAATACTTGGGTCCTGAAAATCAACTGACCCAGTACCCGAACAAGTATAGGTGGAACCGGTATTGGCCTCTGCACAAACCACAACCACATCATCAATTAAAAGCTTGGAGGGTGGAGAGCCGGCTCCAACAAAAGTTAGTTTAAACTGAGAATAAGAATTTAGATCATCCCCACCTATATAATATCTATATCCTTCACCACCACCAAAAGCCTCATCAAGCGTTTTAATGGTTACCCACCCTGGAGGAAAAGAAGTTTTATAAGCCTCAAGACCAAAATTTCCATTATAGGTTCCCTCTATGTACATCCAAAATGAAAATCCTTCCACGTTGTAATTAACTTCTGGGAGCACAAGCTCATCACTGAGATTGTTAAACTGAAGAGATGGCGAAGCTTTTCCAAAATCTGCAGTGCTATAATCCGTATTTAGCACCGTACCAATTCCAGTGGACGTCCAGCCTTCCGGCAAACTTGTAGGATAGTCATCAAATCCTTCACTAACACAGGCTCCTACATCAGTTGTAAAAGAACCCGTATTCTCTGTAACCAAATTGTAATAAGCGTTTGCTGCGCAAGTGTAGTATTCCCATACTTCATAGTAATAGGTTGTTCCCTGTGCTAATCCACTCAGGTCAAAACTGGCACCTGTGCCTGCAAAGATGGCTTGCTGCCCAGCATCGGTAAAATAGGAAGAGGCACTCCCGTCATACTCGGTTTCGTCAACGGCATCTGTAAAAGAATTGCTACTGTTTAAAAACATCACCCGGCCATCTCCATTTCCTCCTGAAAAACTAATCTCTGCGCCAAAAGAATTCTCTGTGATGGATGGACTGCTTACTTGCTCTGGTCCCGTGTTGATATTCAGGTTAATGTCTCCTATGGCGTATTCATCGCGCGCAGCACCAGAAACCTCTAGTTCCTCACAAGAAAGTCGCAAATAAAAATAACCCCCGTTGGCTACACTCAGGCCATATAAATTTCCGGTTTTAGTTTCCTGGGTCCAGGTATTTGCCGCCCCATCGTTGGTTTCCACCGAATCGATTCTCGTATACGTTACATCATCTTCAGAATACCAGAGAATTAATTTAGCATTGGAAGTACTGGCTCCAGTTTGGTTGTTCAATAGCCATAGGTCTACGTCAAAATTAACTCCTTTCAATTCGCAGCCACTGTTGTTTTGAACCCGGAGTGTGATAATCGGATCCGCGTCTAAATCAGTGGGTTGAACACCCAAGGTGTAATCCCCAGAACCTACATCAAAAGCGTAAATACCACCAGTACTTACATTTCCAGAACTCGTGCCGCGTGTAAAATCTGCTGTACTCCCGGCATCACCAAAATCTAAATCCCCATCATCAAATCCACTTATTGCCCATGCATCGGCATCCAGCTGTCCGGATGCTGGAGAAGCCGCCAAACCACTACCATCAAACTGCCCATTATTTACTCCACTTACGGTAGCATCGAATGTGATGCTTACCCCGCTGGCAAAATCATACGTTGACCAATTGGCTTGGGAAAACACAAAAAAAGGCAAGGACAGCAGAGCTAGAGTAAAAATTCTTTTCATCGTTCAGAATTTTGATTCGGTCGATTAATCATACGGCTACGTATGAAATGAGACGGTGGTATTTCTCCAAAGATGCGTGAAAAATTTTAGGTACCGAAGTCTTTTAGCTTAAGCCTTCTATTTTCTCAATCCATAAAAACTACTTTCGTAATTCTATACGGCCAACCCATTGGGTATGATGGAAAGAATAACAGAATTAGAATCGAGGCATACGAATCTTGAGCTAAAGACCACAGCAGAATTATTGGCTGGAATAAACTCGGAGGATCTTTTAGTGGCTAAAGCCGTAGAAGGAAGTCTTAGCGATGTAGAGAAGCTAATAGACCAATTTTTCTCCAACATATTAAAGGGCGGAAGACTGGTTTACGTGGGAGCTGGAACCAGCGGACGTCTCGGAATTTTAGATGCCAGCGAATGCCCCCCAACCTTTGGTGTTTCTCCAGAAATAATTCAGGGAATAATTGCAGGTGGAGATCGCGCAATCAGGAAAGCGGTGGAAGGAGCCGAGGATTCCAAAGAATTAGCTGTTCAGGATCTGAAAAGCCTGAATTTTTCTTCCCAAGACTGTGTTTTGGGAATAGCCGCCTCTGGAACTACTCCTTACGTTTTAGGCGCATTGGAATACGCCAATAATATTGGGGCCTTAAGTGGTTGCTTTACTTGCAACCCAGGTAGCCCGGTTACGCAATTAGCACGATACCCGATTGTAGTGAATTGCGGGCCTGAATTTATCACAGGCAGCACCCGAATGAAAGCTGGTACAGCCACCAAAATGGTGTTAAATATGATCTCTACCTGTATCATGATTAAGCTTGGACACGTTGAGGGAAACCGAATGGTAGATATGCAATTGAGCAATGCCAAACTTGTGGATCGTGGAACCAAAATGGTGGCCGCCACCTTGCGAATGGATTATGATTCTGCTAAAGCACAACTTTTAAAACACGGAAGCGTTCGAAACGCAATAAAAGCCAATACCTAAGATGCACACCTTGGAGCCTTACTACAACTGGCGCAGTTTTTACATAGCAAGCGAGGATGTACACAGCCCCTTTTATGAACGGGAATATTCTGAGTTTGAATTCACCCACTCCATATACGACCATGCCATTCATCCACAGTGGGATGACATTGGTTCGCCTACGCTGTTCGTTAAACTTATTTATGCTGATTACATCAACGCAGTAGCGGTAATAGAAATGATTGGAGAGTGGAACGATTGCATCCACAATGATATCATGACCTTAAAGCGTGATTTTATCGACCACCTAATTGACCGGGGGATTAGAAAATTTGTCCTAATTGGAGAAAATGTCCTCAATTTTCACAGTAGTGATGACAGTTATTACGAAGAGTGGTTTGATGATGTGGATGAAGGTTGGATCGCCATGTTAAATTTTAGGGAACATGTAATCCAGGATTTTCAGCAGGCCAATATTGACCAATACTTTGTTTGTGGGGGGAAGTTAAACGAAATGGATTGGCGTACACTTAGTCCCGAAAAATTTTGCCATAAGATTGAGAAGTACGTTAGAAAAAGAATTGGCGTGTAATGCGATTAAAAATCACCGGAGTTCCAGAGCACTTTAATTACCCCTTATTTCAATCCATACAAGAAAACCCCTCCCTTAATTTTCAATGGGAATACAGTCCAGGAGGCACGGGAGAAATGATCGAAAAGCTTGAAAATGGAAGCTGTGATGCTGCCGTTTTACTTACCGAGGGTTTCTGCAAGATTCAATCTGAGAATCCGAAGGACTTCATTTTCATCGACTTTTATATCAGCAGCCCGCTGGTTTGGGGTGTTCATTGTGGAAATCAGGCAAAAATTGCCTCCATTAAAGAAGTGGAAGGCTATCCCGTATTAATTTCTCGATTTTATTCCGGATCTCACCTCATGTTTAATGTTTTAAGGGATCGTGAGGCCTGGACGGGCGAAACAAATTACAAGCTTGTACAAAACCTCAATGGCGCCTTAGATTATGCCAAAGAGAAATCCAACTTCCTTTTTCTATGGGAAAAATATACAACGGAGCCTTACTGCGGAAACGCTTTTAAAAGACTGAGTGAACTTCCTACTCCATGGCCGGCATTTGTGCTTTGCTTACACAAAAGAGCCTTAGAAAAGGCACAAGTATCCAGACTTAAACAACAGTTTATTTCTTTAAAAGAAAAGTGCCTTGAAATTCTGAAATCCACTGATATTGAAGAAAGGATCAGTGCCTTTTCCAAATTGGACAGAGAAAAAATCCAGCAGTGGAAAAAACAAACCAGTTGGTATCAAATAAATGAGGCAGAGCTAGAACT
>JBMYJC010000053.1:0-8579 GCA_049594055.1 Luteibaculum sp.
CCCAACGGCAATCGGTTTCGTTCAGAACCGCTATGAAGGTGCCTGTGCCCCTAGGGAGGTTTATCAAATCAATGTTGAGCGTTCCTTATAACAGGTAAAATTAGAATTTTTAGGTAGCTTTTGCAAAGCATCCCAGTCACCGGCTGCCTTAAGCTCGGCACGCTTTGCAGCGTACTTGGCTACCAACTTTTCACGTTTGCGCTCACGCGCTTTCATTGACTCCTTTGCCATAATGACTACTTTTTAACAAAAGGAAAACCAAAGCTCTCTAGCAATGCTTTCGCCTCTGCGTCTGTGTTTGCTGATGTTACAAATGTTATATCCATCCCGTTGATATTCTTTACCTTCTCGATATCGATCTCTGGGAAAATGATTTGCTCTTTAATACCCATGTTAAAGTTTCCACGACCATCAAAACCTTTTGGGCTAACCCCTCTAAAGTCTCTGGTTCTTGGTAAAGCCACTGCAATGAATCGATCCAAAAATTCAAACATCTGATCGCCACGAAGCGTAACTTTCGCACCTATAGGCATTCCTTTTCTCAACTTAAAGTTGGAAACGTCTTTCTTTGAATATGTAGCAATTGCCCTCTGGCCCGAAATGGCAGTCATCTCCTCCAGAGCATTATCTACAATTCTTTTATCTGCTACTGCTTTCCCTAGACCTTGGCTTAAAACGATCTTTCTAAGTCTTGGCACCTGCATAGATGACTTGTACTTAAACTGATCTACTAAGGCTGGAACTACAGTATCCTTGTAAACGGCTTTTAATCTTGGTTGATAGCTCATCTTAGTTTACAACGTCTTTAGTTTTCACTCCTACTCTTTGCTTTTTGCCGTCTTCAACTTTAATTGCAGTACGCTGAGCAACGCCACCAACTACTAACATTAGGTTAGATATGTGCACTCCTGCTTCGCGCTTTACAATACCTCCCTGAGGGTTTGCGGCATTAGGCTTCACGTGCTTAGAAATTAAATTAACTCCTTCTACAACCGCACGTTCCTTCTCACGATCTACGGAAAGTACTTTCCCTTCACTACCCTTGTAGTTTCCAGAAATAACCTTCACCTGATCTCCAACTTTTATATGTAATTTCTTCTGCATCGCTATACTTTTATAGTACCTCTGGAGCAAGAGATACAATTTTTGTAAACTGCTTTTCTCTGAGCTCTCTTGCTACCGGTCCGAAAATACGAGTACCTCTCATTTCGTCTGCGTTGTTTAAGAGTACTACAGCGTTATCATCAAAGCGGATGTATGATCCATCCTGACGTCTAACCTCTTTTCTTGTACGAACAACAACCGCTTTAGAAACTGTACCTTTTTTGGCGTTTCCTGAAGGCATTGCCTCTTTAACAGAAACCACAATCTTATCTCCAACGGAAGCATATCTTCTTCCCGTTCCTCCAAGCACACGGATACAAAGAACTTCTTTAGCTCCGCTGTTATCTGCCACCTTTAATCTAGACTCCTGCTGAATCATGACTTCCTATTTAGCTCTTTCCAAAATTTCAACCAGCCTCCAACACTTTGATTTGCTCAAAGGCCTGGTTTCCATAATTCTTACTGTATCCCCAATGTGAGAATCGCGCTTCTCATCATGAGCGTAAAATTTGGAAGTCTTCTTTACGAACTTCCCATACTTAGGGTGCTTAACTTTTCTTTCAACGGACACCACGATTGTTTTGTCCATCTTATCGCTAACAACAACCCCAATTCTTTCTTTTCTAAGATTCCTCTCCATAACCTTACTTATTGCGCGGTCTTCTCTCTTCTGCTATACTCGGTTAACAATCTGGCAACATCTTTTCTTTTTGCCTTCAGTTGCTGTGGGTTCTCCAATTCAGCTACTGCGTGGGTAAGTCTAAGTTTAGACAGGTCATCCTGCGCCTTAGTAATCTTATCCTTTAATTCGTCTATAGACAATTCTCTTATCTCCGCTGCCTTCATTTTATTCCGAATAATCGTTGCGTACTACCATTTTGCATTTAATTGGAAGCTTCTGTGCAGCAAGCCTCATCGCTTCTGTTGCCACTGATAATGGAACTCCATCAGCCTCAAACATAATTCGACCTGCTTTTACCACTGCTACCCAATGGCTAGGAGCACCTTTACCTTTACCCATCCTTACTTCTAAGGGTTTTGCTGTTACCGGTTTGTCTGGAAAAATGCGAATCCATACCTTACCTTCACGTTTCATGTAACGTGTTACAGCAATACGGGCTGCTTCAATTTGTCTGGATGTAATCCATCCACTTTCAACCGCTTTAAGTCCGAAAGATCCAAAAGAGATTTGTGTACCTCTTCCGGCATTACCCTTCATCCGTCCCTTAAACTGCTTTCTAAACTTTGTTCTTTTCGGTTGTAACATGATTTCCTAAATATTTTCGCTGCTAATGCTTACTTCTTTTTCTTGGCTCTACCTCCAAATCTTCCTGTCTTCTGTTGTTTTTGCTGAGCAGGTAGGGGAGATAAATCTCTTCTTCCGTAAACTTCTCCTTTACAAATCCACACCTTAATACCTATTCTTCCATAAGTGGTGTGCGCTTCTGCTAATGAGTAATCGATATCAGCACGGAAAGTGTGAAGTGGAATTCTTCCATCCTTAAAGTGCTCTGTACGAGCCATTTCAGCTCCGTTCAAACGGCCTGAGATGGTAACCTTAATTCCCTCAGCACCCATTCTCATGGTTGAAGCAACTGACATTTTAATTGCTCTACGGAAAGAAATTCTACCTTCAATTTGGCGTGCAATACCAGCAGCAACAAGGCTTGCATCCAATTCTGGGCGCTTGATTTCAAAAATGTTGATTTGAACCTCTTTGCCAGTTAATTTCTTTAACTCTTCTTTCAGTTTCTCTACTTCAGATCCACCTTTTCCGATAATAATACCAGGTCTGGATGACTGAATAGTTACTGTTACCAGCTTAAGGGTTCTTTCAATTATAATTCTTGCAATACCTGCCTTAGATAAACGCGCATTAAGGTATCTTCTGATCTTATCGTCTTCTACGATTTTATCCCCGTAATTCTTCCCTCCAAACCAGTTAGAATCCCATCCTCTGATGAAACCTAGTCTATTTCCTATCGGGTTAGTCTTCTGTCCCATAAATACTATTTTGCTGCGCTATCAATTACTAATGTTACATGGTTAGAACGCTTGCGAATTCTATGCGCTCTTCCTTGTGGAGCAGGCTGAATTCTTTTAAGCATTCTAGCACTATCAACTGTTACTTCTTTTACGAAAAGATTTGATTCTTCTGGGCGAGCCCCTTCATTTTTAGCCTCCCAGTTTGCCATAGCCGAACGCAATAATTTGTTCAGGTTTTTGGCTGCTGCCTGTGGGCTGTTCTGAAGTATTGCCATTGCTTGAAAAACATCCAACCCGCGAATGTTATCCGCCATCAGGCGCATTTTTCTAGGTGAACTTGGACAATTATTAAGCTTGGCGAAAGAAGTCTGCTGCTTCTCCTCCTTTATCTTCTCTGCGCGTAATCTCTTTCTAGACCCCATAACCAAAAGTCTTTATCTTTTTCCTTTATCTTTCTTATTTCCTCCGTGTCCACGGTAGGTACGTGTCGGAGAAAATTCCCCTAATTTGTGTCCAACCATATTCTCTGTTACATACACCGGAATAAATTTATTCCCGTTGTGCACAGCGAAAGTCATACCCACAAAATCTGGAGTAATAGTGGAAGCACGAGACCAGGTTTTAATAACTCCTTTGTCTCCGGTTTCTACTGCCTTCTCTACTTTAGCATTAAGCTTGTAGTGAATAAATGGTGGCTTTTTAAGCGATCTACTCATTCCTCCCTATTATTTCTTTCTACCTTCAATTATATACCTTGAGCTTCTATTCTTAGGCTTACGAGTTTTGTAACCCTTAGCCGGAAGTCCTTTTCTAGATCTTGGATGACCACCAGAAGAGCGTCCTTCCCCACCACCCATTGGGTGATCTACCGGGTTCATTACAACTCCCCTAACTCTTGGTCTACGGCCCAACCAACGACTTCTACCAGCTTTTCCTGAACGGATAAGCATGTAATCTGGGTTAGAAACAGAACCAATTGTAGCTAAACAAGTAGTCAATACCATTCTAGACTCCCCTGAAGGAAGCTTAAGGATAGCATATTTACCATCTCTTGCATTCAACTGTGCATAGGACCCTGCGCTTCTTGCGATAGCTCCACCCTGCCCAGGATGCATTTCGATATTGTGAACAATCGTACCTAGTGGAATGTCAGAAAGGAACATGGTGTTACCCACTTCTGGAGTTGCTTTCTCACCACTGATTATTTGTTGGTCTACTTTTAATCCCTGTGGAGCAATGATATATCTCTTCTCTCCATCAGCGTAAACTAACAATGCGATCCTAGCCGTACGGTTTGGATCGTACTCAATAGTTTTAACGGTAGCTGGAATTCCATGCTTGTTACGCTTGAAATCAATCTCACGGTAACGCTGCTTGTGACCTCCACCGATGTAACGCATAGTCATGCGTCCCTGGTTGTTACGCCCACCTGATTTTCCAGAACCTTTAGTTAAAGCTTTCTCTGGGGTGGATGCGGTAACCGTATCAAAATCCGAAACCAGCTTATGACGCTGGCCAGGAGTAATTGGTCTTAATTTTCTAACTGCCATTGCTTAATTCCTTTTTCCTAATTAGATATTGGCATATAGATCTATGGTATCACCTGCTGCTACAAAAACAATTGCCTTTTTGTAGTGGTTGGTGCGCCCAACGGAATAGGAATTTCTAGTCATGCGAACTTTCTTCCTTCCCATCACATTAACAGTGTTTACTTTATTCACCGTAACACCATATATCTTCTCTACTTCCTTTTTAACTTCAATTTTGTTCGCTTTTCTATCGATAAGAAAAACAAACGCATTTTTATCCTCTGATAAATCAGAAGTTTTTTCAGTCAATAAAGGCTTAATAATCACTTGACCCATTGGACTTAGTTTTTACCCCATTCGTTTAATTTACTTACGCTGCTCTCAACAAAAACTAAGTCTGTTGCATTAAGTATATCGTAAGTATTTAATTCTGAGACAGTTACAACCTTCGAACCCCTCAAATTTCGGGAGGACAAATATATAGCTTTATTATGATCTAATAAAACAACCAGTGTTTTTTTATCCTGAAGCTTTAAGTTGCTTAGTATCTCTGTAAAACCTTTGGTTTTTGGAGCCTCCATATTGAAGTCTTCAACCACGGTAATTTTTGCCTCCTTCGCTTTGTAGCTAAGAGCAGAAAGTCGGGCCACCTTTTTGGTTTTCTTGTTCACCTTAATTCCATAGTCTCTTGGTGTAGGTCCAAAAACTCTACCACCTCCTACAAACAAAGGAGAACGCATACTACCAGCACGGGCACCACCAGTTCCTTTTTGTCTCTTAAGCTTCTTGGTTGTGCGAGAAATCTCAGCACGCTCCTTGGCTTTATGAGTACCTTGACGTTTGTTAGCAAGAATACTCTTAACATCTAAATAAATAGCATGGTCATTCGGCTCAACCCCAACGATCTCATCCGCTATGGATACCTTCTTCCCGGTATCCTCTCCCTTTATGTTATATACTGAAAGATCCATTTCTACTTATTAATTAAAAGTATTGCACCTTTTGGCCCAGGAACACAGCCCTTTATTACCATTAGGTTTTTCTCCTTAATTACTTTGATTACCTCAAGGTTTTCAATTGTAACACGCTTATTACCGGTTTGACCAGCCATACGCATACCTTTAAAAACTCTTGACGGGGTAGCACAAGCACCAATAGAACCTGGCGCACGCAAACGGTTATGCTGACCGTGAGTTTGACCTCCTACTCCGGCAAAACCGTGACGTTTTACAACCCCTTGAAATCCTTTTCCTTTCGAAGTGCTGGTAACATCAATGAAGTCACCTTCTACAAAAAGATCAAGATCGATAACGTCACCAACATTTTTAGCTTCATCGAAACCTTTAAACTCAGCTAGCTTAGCTTTTGGCTCGATTCCTACTTTTTTGAAGTGTCCGTTTAAGGCACTTGGGGTGTGCTTTTCTTTTCTATCCCCAAAACCAAGTTGAAGGGCTTCATATCCATCCTTCTCCTTCGTCTTAACTTGTGTTACTACACAAGGACCAGCTGCTACAATTGTGCATGGAAGGTTTTTACCATCGGCACTAAATACGCTAGTCATTCCTATCTTTTTCCCTATTAACCCTGGCATTTTATATAATTATTGGGATTACACTTTTATCTCCACTTCAACTCCAGATGGCAACTCCAATCTCATCAAGGCATCTACTGTCTTAGATGACGAAGAGTATATATCTAAAAGTCTCTTGTGAGAGTTTAATTCAAACTGCTCTCGCGCCTTTTTATTTACGTGAGGCGAACGCAATACAGTGTAAATACTTTTGTGTGTTGGTAATGGAATTGGTCCACTTACAACAGCTCCTGTAGTTTTCACTGTTTTTACAATCTTCTCAGCAGACTTGTCTACCAAGTTGTGATCGTAACTTTTAAGCTTTATTCTAATCTTCTGACTCATACCCCTCTTACTATGCGTTTACCTTTCCTTTAGATTTAGCAATAACTTCCTCGGCTATGTTTGATGGTGCCTCAGAGAAATGTGAGAACTCCATGGTAGAAGTTGCTCTACCTGAGGAAATTGTTCTAAGCTGAGTTACATATCCAAACATTTCGGAAAGTGGAACTTTAGCTTTGATAACCTTGGATCCAGAACGATCTCCCATTCCTTCAACAACACCTCTTCTACGGTTAAGGTCACCAACGATATCTCCCATATTTTCTTCTGGAGTTAATACCTCCAATTTCATGATGGGCTCTAGAAGAACTGGTTTAGCTTTTGGAAGAGCGGCACGATAAGCCATCTTCGCTGCAACTTCAAAAGATAATTGGTCAGAATCCACAGGGTGGAATGAACCGTCTTTCAAAGAAACCTTAAGGTTGTCTACAGGGTAACCTGCAAGAACACCATTTTTCATGGCCTCTCTAAACCCTTTCTCAACAGAAGGAATAAATTCCTTAGGAACGTTACCACCCTTGATTTCATTAACGAACTCAAGACCTGGCTTCTCTTCGTTACCGGGTTCTATGGTTACCTGGATATCGGCAAACTTACCACGACCACCAGTTTGTTTTTTGTATACCTCTCTGTGATCTACTGTACCGTTAATAGATTCTTTGTAAGCAACCTGAGGAGCACCCTGGTTAACTTCTACTTTGAATTCTCTTCTTAAACGGTCGCAAATAATGTCTAGGTGAAGCTCACCCATTCCACTAATTACAGTTTGACCAGTCTCTTCATCCGTTTTAACCTGGAATGTTGGATCTTCCTCAGCTAATTTACCAAGGGCAACCCCAAGCTTGTCAACATCCGCCTGAGTTTTTGGCTCAATGGCTAAACCAATAACTGGCTCTGGAAAGTCCATTGATTCTAATACGATCGGACTCTTCTCAGCACAAAGCGTGTCTCCAGTTTTAATATCCTTAAAACCAACCAAGGCACCAATATCTCCAGCTCCTAAGCGCTCGATTTGGTTCTGCTTGTTGGCATGCATTTGGAAAATTCTTGAAATACGCTCCTTCTTACCAGTACGCGTGTTTAATACATAAGAACCAGATTCCAAAACTCCAGAATATGCTCTAGTAAAACACAAACGACCTACGAAAGGATCCGTGGCAATTTTGAAGGCCAAACCAGCAAAAGGCTGATCAAAATCTGGCTTCCTCTTTTCTTCTTCTTCAGTATCTGGGTTAGTTCCAGTAATAGCTTCAACATCAAGTGGAGATGGAAGGATTTCCATTACCATGTCAAGCATAGACTGAACCCCTTTGTTTTTAAATGCAGAACCACACATCATTGGAACAACTTTTCCTCCGATTGTAGCTTCACGTAAAGCATCTAAAATTTCTCTTTCTGTAAGAGACTCTGGATCTTCGAAGTGCTTCTCCATCAACGTATCGTTAAATTCCGCAACAGCTTCAAGCAATTGCTCACGATACATAGTAGCTTCTTCAATTATATCTTCTGGGATATCAATAACGTTAAACGTCATCCCCATATCCTCTTCATTCCAAACAATTCCACGGAAGTTGATCAAATCAACTACTCCTTTGAAATCTGACTCGCTTCCAATAGGAATTTGCAACGGAAGCGCGTGGCTACCTAACATTTCCTTTACCTGCTTACACACGTTAAGGAAGTCAGCACCCTGACGGTCCATTTTGTTTACAAAACCAATTCTTGGAACGTTGTAGTTGTCTGCAAGTCTCCAGTTAGTTTCAGATTGTGGCTCAACACCATCAACCGCACTAAACAAGAAAACCAACCCATCTAATACACGCAGTGAGCGGTTTACCTCAACGGTAAAATCCACGTGACCTGGAGTATCGATGATGTTGATATGATAATTCTGATCTCTGTATTTCCAATTTAAGGTGGTAGCAGCTGAAGTAATGGTAATACCACGCTCCTGCTCTTGCTCCATCCAGTCCATAGTAGCAGCACCATCGTGCACCTCTCCTATTTTATGGCTAACCCCACCGTAGTAAAGTATCCTTTCGGTAGTG
>JBMYJC010000054.1:0-8511 GCA_049594055.1 Luteibaculum sp.
AACGGCAAAGAACGAAGGTGGAACCGAGCGTTTTATCTTTACTCTTACTGATAAAGACGGATTGCAGGCTACTCGTTCTTTAAATGTTACCACAAACGGATTAGAAGTTCGTACTGGAAACTTTAACCACATTGCTGGAAAATGTAGAGGTGCATTTGATCTAATTGGGGTTGCAGAAATTGCAAGCTCTGGATCTGAGACAGTTAAAGATCTTAAGAACACAGACCAAGCTGGTGCTACTTTTACCGGTTCTTGGACTGCGGGTACTAACAACGGTACTTTATTCAGAGAGGCATTGGGTACATTTAACTATGGCGCGGCTACTGAGGCATCTATAGAAACTGCTTACAATGCAGCTACTATTCCAGGTGTTAACCCAGCTCCTTCTGCAACAGTAACTAACCCTTCTGCTGGGGATGTTTACTTAGTGAAGTTGAGAGGAACTAACCGTTTCGCTGCTATCCAAATTACTACTGTAAATGCGAGCCAGGCGAATTGTGACAACACTACTTCTCCAAACAACCCAGGAGAAATCACTTTCGAATACAAAATTCCTGGAGACGTAGTTCAGAACTAATCATCCGTTGGAATAACCAGATATTAAATCCCGCTAGCAATAGCGGGATTTTTTTTTGTCCTGTTTTATTGTGCGGCTTTCCGTACAACTCAAAAAAAAGCCAATATGATGCTTCGCCCTTGACCTTATCCGCTGTAAAGCTTTGCAAAGATACCCAGAAAGGATAATTAGATATTCTTCGAACTAAGAACCGTTTAGTTTCTCTGAAAAGGAGATTTTATGATGCCATGTAGAGATATCATATGACATTTGATGCCCAGCGGTGGGGAAAGAAAAAAGGGCAAATCCCAATCTCTGCATAGCAAAGCCTTGGGTTGCCCTTTTAAATTAAATGTGCAATAGGTACTAAGCCCAGCTAACAATTTTGTCGGAGTGGTATTCTCCAGCTTGTAGCTTCTCTTGTACTTTTTGGAAGGTTTCTATGGTATAATTCACATCTTCCAAAGTGTGAACAGCAGTAGGGATTAACCTTAATAGGATTACGTCCTTAGGCACAACCGGATACACAACAATGGAGCAGAAGATGTTGTAATTCTCTCTGAGATCCAGGGTAATATTGGTAGCTTCTCCAAGACTTCCTTTTAAATATACTGGAGTAACACAAGAGTTGGTTACACCTAGATCAAAACCGGCATTTCGCAAACCACTTTGCAGCGCATTAGTGATTTCCCAAAGCTTGGATTTAAGCTCTGGTTTGCTCTTAATCATTTCCAAACGCTTTCTTGCACCCACAACTAGTGGCATAGGAAGGGATTTGGCGAAGGTTTGTGAGCGCATGTTATAGCGTAGGAATTCAATAACGTGTTCATCGGCAGAAACAAAGGCTCCGATAGAAGCCATAGCCTTGGCAAAAGTTCCGAAATAAACATCTATCTCATCCTGAACGCCTTGCGCAACTCCTGCTCCTTTTCCTCCTTCACCTACAGTTCCAAAACCATGAGCATCGTCTACAAAAAGCCTGAAACCATATTTTTTCTTCAGGGAAACAATTTCCTTCAGATTACCTTGATCTCCAGCCATTCCAAACACCCCTTCAGTGAGTACCAGGATACCCCCATTGCTTTTTTCAGTGAGCTTTTGAGCACGCTGTAATTGTTTTTCCAGGCTTTCGATATCGTTGTGTTGGTACACAAAACGATTTCCCAGATGCATGCGAACTCCGTCTAATATGCAGGCATGACATTCTGAATCGTAAACCACAACATCGTTGCGATCTAACAGAGCATCAATTGCCGACATACATCCTTGGTAACCGTAGTTTAACAAGAAGGTATCCTCTTTACCGATGAATTTAGAAATCTCCTCTTCCAGTTTTTCATGCTGGCTGGTCTGACCGCTCATCATTCGTGCACCCATAGGGTAGGCTAAGCCCCATTCCTTGGCGGCCTCTTCATCTACCTTACGAATTTCCGGGTGATTAGCTAGTCCCAAATAGTTATTTACAGACCACACCAATACCTCTTTCCCTCTAAACAACATTTTGTTGCTTATGGGGCCTTCTAGTTTTGGGAATGTAAAATAACCGTGAGATTCTTTTGAATGCTGACCTAGTGGTCCGCGATTGTTCTTGATGCGTTCGAATATGTCCAAAGCAGTCTTTTTTTAACAGGGCGCAAATTTACGCTTTATCCATGGCCGCACAAAATGATATCCTAACTACTGCGTTGTAGCCGTATTGAAATCGTATATTTGCAGCCGTTTATGAAGCAGGTATTAGGGTGTATCGTTCTGCTGGTCTTGTTTTCCTCATGTAGCAAGTACATGAAAATTAGAAAAAGCAGCGATAACGAATTAAAGTTTGAAAAGGCACAGGAGTATTTTGAGAAGAAAGATTACGAACGTGCACTTCCACTTTTAGAAGATGTAGTTGGGGCTTTTCGCGGGACGCTGAAGCACGAAACGGTTTATTACCTCTATGCTAGTTGCTATTATGAGCTGGAGGACTACTTTTTTGCAGAAAATTACATGCGCCGCTTTGTAAAAACTTTTCCTCGCTCTAAATATGCTGAGGAATGTGCATTTAAGAGTGCGCTATGCTCATATCAACTCTCTCCTAAATATTCATTGGACCAGAGCTTTACCTACAAGGCAATCGATAATCTGCAGCTCTTTATAGAGGATTACCCCGAATCCGAAAAGCGAGATACTTGCAACTTTTTAATGACAGAATTGAATAAAAAACTGGAGTTAAAGTCCTACGAAAATTCTAAGCTGTATTATAAGACCTTGCATTACAATTCCGCTGTAATATCCTTAAACAACACCTTAAAGGATTATCCCAATACCCGCTTTGAGGAAGACATTCGATTTATGATTTTAAAATCGAATTACGAATTAGCGAGCAACAGCGTAATAAAAAAGAAAAAAGAACGCTTAGAGAACACGCTAGAAGCATATCAAAAATATATTGATAAATTTGCCGACTCTAAACGGGCGGGGCAAGCAGAAAACCTGTACGAAAGCACGGTTAAAGAACTAGAAAGATTGTAGCAATATGGCATTTGATTTAAAAAGTACCAACGCAGAAAAAACAACGGTAACCAGAAACTTAACGGATCTGGAAAAACACACCGGGAATATATATGAAGCTATTTCTTTAGTTAGCAAGCGCTCTAACCAAATAAGCAAGTTGCTTAAAGAGGAGTTAAGTAGTAAGCTGGCAGAATTTGCCACTACATCAGACAACCTGGAGGAGGTTTTCGAGAACCGCGAGCAAATTGAGATTTCTAAATTCTATGAGAGACTTCCTAAGCCTCATGCTATGGCCCTGGAAGAATTTATTGAAGGGAAAACCTACTGGAGGAAGGTAGAGGAGGAAGAGACTCCAAAGATTGATATTATTGAGTAAATCATCTTTCATCCCAATATTTTAGAAACCCCGATTCGGGGTTTTTTTATTTTAGGCCAGATATGTGGGGAAAAAACATTTTGCTTGGAATTACCGGTGGAATTGCAGCCTATAAAATTCCTTTATTGGTAAGACTTTTTAAGCAGAACAATAACGAAGTTCGCGTGCTTGTAACACGAGAAGCCCTGCAATTTGTAACCGCTGAAACCCTATCCGTTCTTAGTGAGAATGAGGTGTTGGTGGATTTTTATTCCGAAAACGGCATCTGGAACAATCATGTAGAATTAGGCCTGTGGGCCGATTTAATGGTTATTGCCCCTTTAACCGCTAACAGCATGTCCAAAATGGCTCATGGCCAATGCGACAATCTTTTACTGGCCTCTTACCTTTCCTTAAAAGCCCCCTGTATAGCTTTTCCTGCAATGGATTTAGACATGTGGAAACATCCTTCCACGCAAGAAAACATTATTAAACTGAGGAAAAATGGCGTGGAGGTGGTGGAACCTGCAAGTGGCGCTTTAGCAAGTGGATTACAGGGCCAGGGCAGAATGCCTGAACCCACAGAGATATTTGCAGAATGCAGCAAATTGCTGGATTTAAATAATAGTTACCTCGGAAAAAAGGTCTTGATTACGGCTGGGCCTACGTTTGAAAAAATAGACCCCGTGCGTTTTATTGGAAACCATTCTAGTGGGAAAATGGGTTATGCCCTGGCAGAACACTTTGCATCCTGCGGAGCACAGGTGTTTTTAATTTCTGGCCCCACAAACCTGGACTGCAAACACCCCAATATTGTAAGGATTCCCGTTTTTGGAGCGGAGGAAATGCTATCCCAATGCCAAAAACACTTTGATGATAGTGAGTTAGCGATTTTTTGTGCAGCGGTTTCTGATTTTAGAGTGGAACAGATTGCCGAACAAAAAATTAAGAGAGAAAAGCAAGCAAGCATGCAACTGAATTTGGTAGCTAATCCAGATATTGCCGCAAGTTTGAGTGCCAGAAAAAAACATCAGATTTGTATTGGTTTTGCCCTGGAAACCGAGAATGGAGTGGAAAATGCAAAAGCAAAATTACAGCGTAAGAATTTGGATGTAATTGTTCTTAATACCCTCAACCCAAAGGAAGGTGTTGATTTTGGATCGGATCAATCCAAGGTGACCATAATAGACAAGCACAATAATATTTTTGAAAGTCCATTGTTGGATAAAACGGAAATTGCCAAACACATTGAAAATCAAATTACCTCGAGTTTTTTTAAGGCTTAATGGACTACTGGCCCTATTGCTATCCACCCAAATAGGAAGCGCACAAGAGCTAAACGCAGTAGTGCAGGTTTCTATCGACAAGGTTAAAGCCAATGCTACCAACCCCAGAATCTTTGAAACACTGCAAAAGAGTGCACAGGAGTTCTTAAATAGCACCCGGTGGACCCAAGATGAATACGCCTTGGAGGAACGCATCGAGTGCTCGGTCCTCATCACCATTGATAAGATTACTTCCGCCAGCTCTTTTGAAGCTACGATTCAAATCTCATCCAACCGGCCGGTGTATAATTCCAATTATTCCTCCAGTTTGTTTAACTACCGGGATGCAGACTTTGATTTTGAATACGTTGAAAACGCCCCTATCATTTTTACAGAGAATCAACACCGTGATAATCTTTCCTCCGTGTTAGCATTCTATGCCTATTACATTCTTGCCATGGATTACGATTCATTTGAGCGCGAAGGAGGCAAGCCCTATTACACCATTGCTCAGCGTATCGTGGCAAACGCCCAAAATAGCGGTAAGGCGGGTTGGAATTCTTCTGA
The DNA here is from genome assembly GCA_049594055.1 of Luteibaculum sp. GTDB lineage: Bacteria > Bacteroidota > Bacteroidia > Flavobacteriales_D > Luteibaculaceae > Luteibaculum. Next base: position 5,237 of record JBMYJC010000054.1, read on the forward strand.
GAGCACCCGTAACCGTTTTTGGATGGTGGATAATTCTCTACAAGAGGCTTTTGAACCCTTGCGCCAATGCATTTATGAATATCATCGCATGGGCTTGGATAAAATGTATGCAAATGAAGAGGAGGGAAGGCAAGCCATCCTGGATGCATTGAAAAAATTAATGGATGTTCACCGCGTAAAGCCATTGAGCTTTAACATGCAGCTTTTCTTTACAGCAAAATTTCAGGAGATCATCAATATTTTTTCTGATGCTCCAATGGAACAGAAGAACGAGGTAGTAAATTTGGTGAGCACCTTAGATCCTTCCAACATTACCAAATACCAAAAAATTAAGAGCTAAATGCTGCAACGCCTCTACATCAAGAATTTTGTCCTTATAAAGGAAGTAGAGTTGCAATTTAAACCGGGTCTTACGGTTATTACCGGGGAAACCGGGGCGGGTAAATCCATCCTATTGCAGGCCATGGGCCTTATTTTGGGCGATCGCGCAGACAGCTTTACCGTAGGCAATCCAGAAGAAAAGTGTGCCGTAGAAGCTACTTTCAGGCTGGATGAGTCTTTTACGGATTTTTTTAAAGAAGAAGACCTGGATTTTGAGGAAGAGACCCTCATTAGGAGAGAGTTAAAAGCCAACGGGAAAAGCAGAGCTTTTATTAACGATACACCGGTTACAAACAAAGCGCTGAGGAGTTTGGGGCAGCGGTTGATTGATATTCACGGTCAACACGATACGCAGCAATTGTTGGATCCTATCTACCAACTTCAAATGCTGGATGTGTATGGAATGCACGGAGAGCTTTTCCAGGCATATCAACAACAATACCATCAATGGCGGAAGGCACAGCAGCAATTAAAAAACCTGCGCAACCAAAAGCAGCAGGATACCAGGGAGTTAGAGTTTAAGAAATTCCAATGGCAAGAATTAGAAGCGGCAAAGCTTGAATCGGAAACGGAGTTGCAGGAACTGGAAGACCGCTTACAGTTTTATGAGCGCTTTGAGGAGATCAACACCTTATGCACGCAAGTACTGAGTCTGTCTGAGGAACCCATTTCTCTGCACAATGTGCTGGGCGGAATTGATAAAAAGGCGGGTTCTCTTGCTGAGCGCATGCAGTCTTTACAACGAATTTCTGAATTGAGCGGGGAGCTGTTGAATACCCTTTCGGATCTGGAGCGCGAAGCGGAGAAAATTTTAGCCGATGCAGAGTGGGATGAGGAGGAGCAAAACAAGGTGAGCTCAAGATTGGACCTTTTAAACTCCTTGCTTAACAAACACCTTTGCAAAGATTTATCGGAGTTAATTGGTGCCAGAAATAGATTGCGCGAAGAGCTACAGGGCTTTGATAACCTGGATGAAGAGATTGAAAGGCTTGAGGCCGAAGAGTCAGCTAATCGTAAAGATTTGGAGAACAAAGCGCAGGCTTTGCGACAAGCCAGAAAAACTGCTGCTGATAATCTATGTACTGAGATTGCTTCCCTTTTGCCCTTGTTAAATATGGCATCGGCTGAGATTAAGTTAAACTTTACAGAACTCCCCGATTTTGAAGAGCAGGGCACTGATGCCGTTGAATTTTATGGACGCATGAACAAAGGCGGGCAGTTTGCTCCTTTAGCGCGAGTGGCCTCTGGCGGAGAAATCTCCAGGATAATGCTGGCCATAAAAACCGTATTGGGAGAAAAAATGCGACTTCCCACCTTGATTTTTGATGAAATTGATACCGGTTTAGGCGGTGAAACTGCCAGCAAAATGGGGTCGCTTCTGCAAAAAATATCTGGAAGGAGTCAGGTGATTTCTATCACCCATCTGGCTCAAATTGCTGGAAAAGGAACACAACATTTAAAGGTGATAAAGCGGGAAGATGACCGCGAAGCCAATACTTTGATTACGGAATTAGAGGCCGATGAGCGCCTCAACGAAATTGCCCGCATGATAAGCGGAGAGCAAATTTCTCCGGAGGCCTTGGCAAATGCCAAAGTGCTTCTGAATTAAAAAATATATTTGTCCGCAAATCTTCGAATTATGTCAAAACTGTTAGAAGGAAAAAAGGGGATCATTTTTGGTGCATTAAACGATAAATCTATAGCCTGGAAAGTTGCCGAGAAAGCGCACGAACACGGAGCGAGATTTACGCTAACCAATGCCCCCATTGCATTGAGAATGGGAGAGATTAACGATTTGGCCGCAAAATGCAATGCCGAAGTTATTCCAGCCGATGCTACTAGCATGGAAGATTTAAAACACCTTTTTGAGGAGAGCCAGAAATCTTTGGGTGGCAAGGTGGATTTTGTGTTGCACTCCATTGGAATGTCTCCCAATGTTAGAAAAGGAAAGCACTACACGAGCTTAGATCATAATTTTTATGCGAAAACGCTGGATGTGTCAGCGGCTTCCTTCCACAAAGTTTTGCAGACCGCCTACGAAATGGATGCAATAAACGACTGGGGATCGGTTTTAGGCCTAACCTATATTGCTGCACAACGCGTTTTTCCCGATTACAACGATATGGCCGATGCTAAAGCGCTTTTAGAATCTATTGCCCGTAGCTTTGGATACCACTATGGAGTAAAAAGAAAAGTGCGTGTAAATACAATCTCACAGAGTCCTACACCAACAACTGCTGGTACCGGAGTTAAAGGCTTCGACAGCTTTATCTCCTATGCCGATAAAATGTCGGCCTTAGGAAATGCAGATGCAGCGGCCTGCGCAGATTATTGCATCAGTTTGTTTTCCGATTTAACCCGTTATGTTACCATGCAGAATCTTTTCCACGATGGAGGATTTTCAAATGTTGGGGTAAGCGAGGCTGTAATGGACAAGTTCTAGCATCCCAAAGCCACGATAAAGCTTAGAAGCCGTCTGACCAGTAGACGGCTTTTTTCGTTTATTTTTACGACTCCCAAAAATTGAGCATTCACTTATGCGGTTTTATAAGCTAGTACTAGTTTTTATCCTTTGTCTTTCAGGAGTTTTTCAAGCCAAAAGTCAGAACCTAACAGGTACGGATTTTTGGTTTATGATGCCCTTTAATGAAAGTTTCCAGAATAATCAAAATGCCACCAATGAAATTTTTATTGTATCGCAATATTGTATTGACTCTGCTTACATTGATGTTGGGGCGTATAACGAACGCATTTATTTTTCGGTAGAGCCTGGAAATTTTAATCGCGTAGTAATTCCCTACCAGAAAAATGGACAGGTTTCCTATCCACAAATTCAAGGCTTTGGAGGTGGAGATCTGAACCAGGTGGTGAACAAAGGGGTTCATATTGTCTCG
>JBMYJC010000055.1:0-8456 GCA_049594055.1 Luteibaculum sp.
TGGTTTTGATGGAAGCAACCTAATCCAACTTTGGGGAGATGCTGCGAACGGACCAGTATTAGACATCCTTTACAATCCAAACAACAATAGATTAGAGGTAGCAGGAGAATTCACCGAGCTTTCTAGTAATTTTGGCAGCAGCTACACGCTAAATGCTCCCATTGTTTCCATAGATTTTAACGGAAACATTTTTGAAAAGTCTAACCTCAACTTCAATAATATAGCCGAGGGGATAGACCACTTAGCACTTTCTGGCCAACAACTAATTATTGGAGGCAACTTCAGTACGATAAACGGAAAAGATTTTGGTGAACTGTTTTTCTATGACGGCAATAGCCCGCAAAGCTTAGCAGGAAGTCTTGAATTTTTCTCAGGAGGTGTTCAATCCATGTATGTACAGGAAGGCAAACTATGGGTGGGTGGAGGTATTATGCGTGCCAATGGTTTTCCATCCACAAATATTGCTCAATACAGCTTAGGCAGTGTTTCTGGAAACGGAAGTGTTGTGGTGGATATGATTCCAGAGGATAATATTGAACACTATGACGTCCTCTCCTACTGCATTCCCAACCCTGAACCAGGAGCAAATTACGTTTGGAGCAATGGCGATACCGGTCCCTGCACCATTTTCACAGAAAGTGGTTACCAAACCATTACTGCTACTGGATTTCCTTGCTACGCGCCAGACAGTGTTTTGGTAGAAATTATTTATGCAGGCTTTACCCGAGGTGGGTTTGGTGACGGCTTTGATGACGGATTGGTTGAGAACCAAAATGCCACCTTCTTTTCTGGTGGTTATGGCGATGGTTTTGATGGGGAAATATTCGAAAATAACAGCCCAGGATTTTTTGCAGGGGGCTTTGGTGATGGTTTTGATAGCGATGAATTTGTAAATGACAATCCCACATTTTTTGCGGGAGGATTTGGCGATGGTTTTGATAGTGAGCTAAAGGAAAACAACAGCCCCACCTTTTTCTCGGGAGGATTTGGTGATGGATTTGATACAGAGGAATTTAAAAACCAGTCGCCAACGTTCTTTAGAGGTGGTTTTGGAGACGGTTTTGACTGTGCCGAAAATGATGGCTACGATTTGGCCATTAGAAATTTAAGCACCGTTCCAGGCCAACCCACCAATCAACCACAAACGCTTTTAGTATGGGTGATTAATGAAGGCAGCGTACCCGTTGACGATTATGAAATTGAGATTTTAGAGGAAGGCCAACAACTCTACACGGAGGGATTCTCAAAATTGGTTGCCCCGGGGGATTCCATTCAAAACAAACTCACCACAGAGTGGAGGCCTCAAGAAAACGGTCAGTTTGAACTCTGTGCAGTATTGCTTGGCGCTGGCGACTATAACCCCAATAACGATTCCACCTGCTTTACGGCTACCTCCACCGTGGGTATTGCTCAATTGTTCTCCTCAGAAGGAATACTGGTTAGCCCCAACCCTTTTTCAAACCAAATAAATATCCGCTTCACGCAACCCAAAGAGAAACTGCAATTGGAGCTAATTGCTGCCGATGGCAAAAGAGTATTGATGCAAACCATAAGAAAAGCAACCCATGAGATAATCCTTGACACCCAAAACTTGGCGAAAGGATTTTATAGTCTTCGCATACAGGGTAAAGACCTAAATCTCAGCCACAAAATTTTAAAAAGCGAATAATCTTTTTCAAACCAAAACACCATGAAACGAATTGTTACACTTCTCATTGGCTGCCTGATACTAGGCGCGACCTGGGCTAATAATGTAAAAATTGAAAACGTCAGCTACACCGCCATTAACGGCGGAACCCAGTATGAAATCACTTTCGACATCAGTTGGGAGAATGCGTGGAACCTGGACTCCTATTTCTCAGATGCCGTATGGGTTTTTGCTAAGTATAAAACCCCTATGAATCCAGTATGGAGACATCTAAAAATTTCGAATGACCTGATTGGTTCAGCTGGAGAACTAGGTCATCGCACCACTGCGGATAAAATGGGAGTTATTGTTGCGCTCGCCACAAGTAAAGTTGGGAATGTTGCTCCAACGCAATTAAAAATCACCTCCGATGTTTTACCCACACCCTCCTCAATTGCTGATATCAAATTATTTGCGGTAGAAATGGTAGTGGTGCCTGATGGTCCCTTTTGGCTTGGTGATGGTTCTGACAAATCTGTGTACAGCGTACTTAATTCTCCCGATTTCGCACCTATATATGTCGATCAAAATCAGTCTAATCTGCAGGTGACCTTAAATGCTAGCCAAAACTTAAGCCAGTTTATCGATGTGTTTACTGATGGCTTCCTTGCCATGAAATATGAATGCTCAAGAGCGCAATTCGTTGCTTTTTTTAATCTGTTAACCCTAAGTCAACAAGACAGTATAAGTACCAAAAACCTTTTAACCCAAAATACTGAGGTTTTCGAGGTATTCGAAAATGTATCTGGAATTAAGGCGAGAAACCCAAATTTTCCAGATCCACCTCAGGAGGCTTTAGAAATTTATTTAGATAATGGCGCAAATGGAATTTATAACGAGGTAGCCGATGGAAGTCACCTACCTATGGTCGGTGCTGATGTATACGGCATGCTCGCCTATGCAGATTGGTCTGGAATGCGTCCAATGACTGAGGCCCAGTATGAAAAAAGTTGTAGAGGTCCATTATATCCAGTTCCAGGAGAATATGCTTGGGGAAATAATCAAATTACACCGGTATCTGCTTCGGATAGTGTAAACCCAGGTTTCTATTCACAAAAATTCAAGGCAATTGTTGGAAACAATAATGAAAGCCTTGCTCGAGTGGGCTTTATGAGCGGTCCAAATACCAACAGCAGATATACGAGCTCATCTTCATACTACGGCATCTGTGATCTTACAGGAAACGCTATAGAACTAGTGGTCTGGTCAAGCGCCGGATTACAGGTTGCAGTGGACGGAGATGGCGAATTAAATCAATTTGCGGAATCTGATTGGATTCAGATTATTGGGTATAACCTTACCGCAAGTCAAAAAGGCGGTGGCATAAATACATCGGCTGGTTTTCTATCTACGGTATCACAATACCAAAGTGTAGATCGTGCTAGCTCCCTATCACCGAACCGCGGAAATGTCGGATTTAGAACCGTAAGGTCAAGAAACTTCTAATCATTAAACCTTAAAACCATCTGTCATGAAAAAATCACTCTGGCTCTGTGCAGCGATGGCTATTTCCATCTTGGCCTGTAAAAAAGAAGAAAAAGAGACAACACAACCACAACCCCTTCCACAGGAAGAAGCTTTACCAGCTCTGGTATTGCCTTGCAACCTGCAGGGATCTGATGCACTGGTGCATGCCGATTCGGTGTTAGTCCTCAGCAACCGCAACGACTCGGTGGATTATATAATAAACTGCTACGCCAAAGTACGTGGAGGTTTAGTTCTTGAACCGGGTGTAACTGTACAATTTGGAAATGATGCCGGTTTGTATGTTTACGGCTACATTGATGCCAACGGAACAGCCGACTCCAATGTCGTTTTTACCGGAGAGGATAAAGTTCCCGGTTCTTGGGGCTTTATTTCCATTGGTTCAACAGACATAAAAAACAGCCTGGATTACACCGTTGTAGAATACGCGGGTGGGGAGGCTACCAGTAGCAATGGCAATAAAGGAAACATTGTTATTCAACCGGGCGATTACCTATCCATCACCAATTCCACCCTACGTTTTAGTGCCGATTACGGCTTACATGTGCCCTACAACGAAAGCGGACTCGTTTTCGAAAACAATACTTTAACTGGTAATAAATTCCCCATTTCCCTGCCTTGCAACATGGTTCGCGATTTGAGCAGCGGAGATTTCAGTGGAAATGAGAACGATTATATCCATGTAGGTACCTATGGTTTTGGAAATTCGGCAACCATCCACAGTCAGGAGCAACACCTTTGGAAAGACCATGGGGTGCCCTACCGGATGTACAAAACTATCCGTGTAACAAGCGGTACCCTCGAGTTGCAGCCTGGGGTGGAGATGGTTTTTGAGAATGGCCTTAGTTTGGAAGTTGGAGAGAACGACAATGCCACACTAATTGCCAATGGAACCCAACAGGACTCTATCCTTTTTACTGGATTGATAAAGGCACCAGCCGCTTGGGGAGGTATTTACTTCGAATTCACCCAATCGCCATTAAACTCTTTAAACTATTGTAAGATAGAGTACACCGGTGCAGATGGATATGACGGTGCTATCTACACCTGGGCCTCGGCTAAAGCCAGCGTTACCAACACCTTGTTTAAGGACGTTGCGGGATGTGCCATCTACTTTGCTCCTGGTGTGAGTAATCCCAACAATAACTTCTACGAGGAAAACAACAGCATGCTCAACGTCTCCGGCGGATACATCTGTGGCGATTGATCAGGGTTCACTGCTATCCGCTTTGGTTGAAAACCGTCTCTACTCTGGTGGAGACGGTTTTTTTGTTTAGGGCAGAATACCATATTCCTCTACCCTTTACTTATTTTCAACCGCAACTTTGCAAATGTCATGGAAAGAGTCGAAGTAAGATCAAACCTAGAGTTGAGAGCCTGGTTGGAAAAAAATCACAGCCAAAAAGAGAGCGTTTGGTTGGTTCGCTATAAAAAGCACCATCCCAACTACTTAGATTTCGACAGCATGGTTAGGGAATTACTCTGTTATGGGTGGATTGACAGTTTACCCAGAAAATTGGATGATGACCGCACTATGACGAGGATTTCACCCCGAAATCCCAAAAGCTATTGGTCTGGATTAAACAAAAAACACGTTGCAGAATTAGAGAAGGAAGGGTTGGTCCAACCTCAAGGCAAAAAAATGATTGCCCTCGCCAAGAAAACTGGGACATGGAATTTTCTAGATGACGTGGAAGCCTTGGTTATTCCAGAAGATTTGGAGGATGCCCTGGCACAAAACCCCAAAGCTTCGGAGTTTTTAAAAAATGTAGCGCCCTCCTATTTACGTGGTGTTTTGTTTTGGATAAAGTCTGCTAAACAAGAAAGTACGCGAGGCAAGCGTCTAGAAGCAGTAGTATCGGCCTCTGCAAAAGGAGAACGAGTACCTAATCTTAGCTAGCTTTTCTCTTAAGCCTGCTTTTGTAGTCTTTCACTAAAAACTGACCCCAATCTGCCATCGACTTAAAAATAGGTTGTAGGGCTCTACCCCTTTCGGTTAATGAATATTCCACACGAGGAGGCGTTTCGGCAAACTCTTGCCTGTCAATTAATCCATCGCGCAAGAGTTCGTTTAACTGATCGGTGAGCACCTTGCGTGAAATTCCAACAACCGCTGCGTGCAGTTGGCCAAATCGCTTATTGGAGTTATACAATTGGTAAATAATTAAGGGTTTCCATTTTCCTCCTACCACTGAAATAGCTTGCGTTAACGGACAAACTGGATTGCTACATTTTCGCTCTTTCATATCCTGCATGGTTACCAGGTGGTAACTAGATTGGGTTTTGTTAACACCTAATAGTTACCTTTTGTTTCTAATATTGGTTCCACAAAGTAACTAATTAAAAACAAGTGTTATGAGTAAAGTAGTATTTATTACAGGAACCAACAGCGGATTTGGGTATTTAACCGCAAAGGGATTGGCAGAACGCGGACACAAAGTGTATGCAGGAATGCGCAATACTCAAAGTAAAAACGCAGCAAAAGCAGCGGAACTAAATGCAATTGAGAATATTAAAGTGTTGGAAGTTGATGTAACCAAGTCGCAGGATGTAAACACGGCCATTGACGAGCTTTTGGCCAAGGAAGGCCGCTTGGATGTTCTAATTAACAATGCGGGCTATTTTGGCGGAGGACTGGCCGAGGCATACACCGAAGAGGACCTGGAAAACATGTTTGATGTAAACGTAAAAGGGGTATGGCGCAGCATCAGGAAGGCACTTCCAGCCATGCGCAAACAGCAAGACGGCTTAATAATTAATATTTCCAGCAGTCTTGGGCGCTTTTCTGCTCCTTTTATGACCGTGTATAATTCCACCAAGTTTGCCGTGGAGGGATTGACAGAAGGCTTGCACTACGAAGTGCGTCCATTGGGAATTGATGCGGTACTGGTTCAACCAGGTGCTTTTCCAACCGAAATATTTAGTAAAACTGCTTTTGGTGCCGACCAGGATGTTGCGGCAGCTTATGGCGATTTAGCCAAAGTTCCAGAACAAATAAATGCCGGTATGGGACAGTTGTTTGAACAGGTAAAACCCGATCCTCAAATGGTACCCGATGCTATTTTCAAATTAATAGATACCCCAAAAGGAAAACGACCGTTGCGCACCGTGGTTGATAAAGCCACCGGATCTTTTGTAGAAAAGGCCAATGCTGAGGTAAAGGAAGGACACAGCGGATTCTTATCTGCCTTTGGCATGGAAGCCTTGTTAAACTAAGGGCAACTCCCGCTTTAGATAAAAATCCCCGATAAATCTGATATCGGGGATTTTTTTTGCCAGGTATCTCAGATAAATAAATCGTTCTTGATCTTTCCTGTTAGGAAATACCTAAGCTCAGCCCCCTATTCATTTACGAGAAAACTTATTGAATTTGAATTTATAACTAACATTGCCTGTCATCTACTTAACCCGATTTGAACTAAGTAAAGAATGAAAGGCACACTTTTTATCATTAGCATTATTCTTTGTTCCATGGCCTATGGGCAAAAACACAGGGCAGGATTATACACGAAAGCGGGATTAAGCACTAGTAACGAACTCAATGCTTCTGGCCTTTTTAACAATCCCTTTTTGTCCTATGGAATTGGCCTTCAACACGAATACGAGCTAAGCACAAAACTAAGTTTGAGCAGCTCTATAGACTTTGCTCGGATCGGGTATAATTATGACAGGTTACTGCCTTTATCATTCGGTTCACCCAACTCAAATGCTAGACTTGTAAGCGGTGAAGAATGGACCTTAGCTGGCATCTCTATTGGAACGAAATACTGGATTCGAGATATGTATTTTGGAGCCCAAGGCTCGTACAGTAGAATTTTAAGGTCAGAGGCTCCCTTATATTTTTCTGCTAATAGAAAGGCGAATGAATCATTCGATTCTTCCTTTTTACATGCAAACTATTTAATTGGCGTCACCATAGAACTGGGATACAACTTTTATGATACCGATACATCTTGCGGACGCATTTCCTTGTTTGCTTATCAAAATATCACGGATTTACGGGCTGAGGAGTTCTCCACCAATTCCACAAAAAGACTGTTATGGATTGGTGTGAAGGCTAGCTATAGTCTTAAGCTTTAAATCCTTCTTTTCCAGCCAAAATTCTAAAGAACAGCTTAAAGTCAGAACCTAAGCTCCAGAGTGGATATTTAAAGGTGGCCGGTTTGTTTTTCTCGAAAAAGAAATGACCAAACCAGGCAAAGCCGTACCCGAAAATTGGCCCCAACCAGATCCAACCAAAATCTACCATCACGATGCAGTAAATGAGTGTGGCAAAAAACAATCCCGTTCCAATAAAATGCAGGATGCGAGAAGTAGTGTTTTGATGCTCGCTTAGGTAATAGGGGTAAAACTCTTTGAAGGACTTGATTCTTTCCATGATAACCGAATTTATTTCAAATTAGGCATTCGTGTACAGTTAAGGCTTATATCCAGTTAAAAAACGCTAGCTAGCTCCACCTCAACTCCATTTGTTTTCAACCAGGCCTCAATTAAAAATCAGCTTACCCGAACCGCTTTTGGGCTTTAACTCCCTTAATTGAGGATTTCCAAAAAGCACAATATCTCCCTCTCCGCCTAAGATGTAATCGAGCTTCTTTTGCACGTTTACATAACAGTGAGTTTTGGCGTAATTTTCTACCTGCGCTTCCTGTACTTCAAGGTCTTTTGCATCTACGGTCATGATGGCGTAATTCCAAATTTTAATCTTTTCAGATCTACCACGCAAACGCAACATTCCTCCACAGGGAAAATGGTTGTAATAATAAAAGCCTTCGTTATCCAACTCCAAATCTACCTCATTGGCCTTGCTGGTTAAAATGACCCCAATTTCTTTTGAGCGCAATGGATGCAGACTTTTAAGCATGGAGGTTTCATTGCAAACCATTCTCTTTACATCTGGACAAAAAACACGGAGTTGAACGGGTTTTCCTGGCCGGGTCCACTTGAGTTTAGCAGTGTTTTTTATGTGCAACACGCTGTCCTTTATCTCTAGTTCTATTTTGGAGAGTTCCTGTTCTACACCCAGCATTTCTACGCGATAAGTAGAATCCTCTCCAATAAAAATTTCAAAATTGTTTAGGAACACCGCACTGTGAAAGGCTCCTGGAAAGCGCACTAACTCAATCTCTTCCCCACTCTTTCTGCACGAGGAAGCTACAACTACTGAAAACAACAAAAAAGCGATATACCTCATCCTTACAATTGAATACCTACCCCTATTTCTGGGTAATCTAAAATGTGTAAATGCGATTTCATAGACAAGCGCACATGGACTTTGTTACTT
>JBMYJC010000056.1:0-4208 GCA_049594055.1 Luteibaculum sp.
CCCAACCGCATTATTGATAAAATCGAAGCGATTGAGGTACATGCTTACAATTTCCTCTTTGGTGTAACGCCTCTCTAACTTCACGGAAATTATCCACTCCTGAAATTTTTGCGTTACCCTCTCCCACTTAGAATCTGGCCGATCCGAAAAGAGCATTTTCGCCAATTGCTGGGATATGGTAGAACCACCCCCAGTACTTGTGTTCCCGGTAATTACGCCTTTCATTACCCGCAGCAAGGCAATAAAATCTATTCCTGCATGGTCGAAATAGCGCTCATCTTCTGTGGCCACCAAGGCGTTGGTAAGATGCGGAGATAAATCTTGGTAGGTTACATTTACCCGGTTTTCTGTGTAGTACTGCCCAATAATTTTACCATCGCTGGAAAACACCTCCGTGGCCAAGTTGCTTTTTGGATTTTCCAATTCTAAAATGGTGGGAAGATCGCTAAAGGCAGCTCCCAACAACATGAGCCCGATAAAAAGAAAGGGAATGAGAAAGAGTCCCCAAAAAATCAAAATGTATTTTCGGAAATAACGGAAGCCTTTTTTTGGCTCCGCGATGGAATTACGGTCTGCCATACTAGGGAAGCTCTTCTATAATCAGTCCAAGATTAGTAATATTTTCTACACTGCTATCGCGCATGGCGTGATAAAACACAAAACCATATGTTCCAGGATGTGGGAAAGGAGCTCCCTTCTTAATCAGGAATTTATTGCTCACCTCCGCCCCAAAACTTTTCCCGGTCCACCTTCCATCTGGATATGCCATGGTAAAGTGCAAGGTGTCTTTTGCTTTTAAGCCATTTGGACCATAGGCTTCCATAAACAAGATAAAATTGCTGTATTGGTATTCCTTGGTGTTTTTAATGGCCACAAAATAATTGTAGGGTTTGGTGGTGTCCTCCACTTCCAAACTAAAAGAAAGGGTGTCTTTTATTTTCCAGCCATCGGGGTCTATATCATAAACCTCAGAGTATTTTACCCGAGGACCACAGGAAAAAAGCGCAAATAGGCATAAGCCTAATACACTATGAATTAGGCCTTTTCCGGTTTCCACGATTTCTGTTTCCTTTTCTTTGGTTATCTCTTCCTTGATTAGCGCCTTGGGCCTGCCCCTGAGCTTGCCTTGGCCCTTTCCGGCCCTTTTTTCCTTTGCCTTTACCTTTTTTCTTTTGGTCAAAACGGTTAAGGCTTTCAGTACCCATGGCATCGGTAAAGTCAATCTTTTGGGTTTCCTCTACCGGCTCTATAAACTGGAAGCTTTTTAAATCATCGGGTTTTTCACCCTTCTCATTCATAGAGATAATTTCTGTAGCCCTGCTCAATGGAATGGGAATAGGGTCTCCAGATTTTCCGTCCTCGTAATACGAATACCAGATAAGTTTTTTAAAGATGTCTGTTTTAAAGTGTTCTGCAACGCCCTTTCGGGTCTTAAGCTTTACATCGGTTTTTGGAAACTCGCGAATAGCCTCCACATACATATCCAATTCGTAATTCAGGCAGCACTTTAATTTCCCACATTGGCCAGCCAACTTTTGCGGATTAAGCGATAGTTGCTGATAACGCGCGGCTGAAGTGGAAACGGTTCTAAAATCGGTAAGCCAGGTGGTGCAACACAATTCTCTTCCGCAAGAACCAATTCCTCCAACTCTGGAAGCCTCTTGTCTGGAACCTATTTGACGCATCTCTACGCGAATAGAGAACTCGTCTGCCAGCCGTTTTATCAGCTCCCTAAAATCCACGCGATCATCTGCCGTATAGTAGAAAGTTGCTTTGGTTTTATCTCCCTGGTATTCTACATCAGAAATTTTCATGTGAAGCGATAGCTCTCGCGCTATTTCCCGCGAGCGCAGCATAGTGCTTTCTTCCAATTTGCGAGCCTCGTGGCAGAGGTCAATATCTTCCTGGTTTGCTTTCCGCAGAATTTTTTTGATCTCGTAGTTGTCGGTTTTTTCTCCTTTGCGCTGCATTTGAATGCGCACCAATTCTCCGGTGAGGGAAACCAATCCAACATCATAACCAGGAGAACCTTCAACCACTACAACATCTCCTACACTGAAATGGTAGTTTTTAGTATTTCGGTAAAAAGCCTTTCGGGTTCCTTTAAACCTTATCTCAACCAAATCGAAAGGGGATTTCCCTTCGGGTAATTTTACATCTGCCAGCCAATCAAATACGTCTAAACTATTACACCCGTATGTACCGCACTGGCCGTTTCCTTTGCAACCAGCGGGAATTCCGCCTTTAGAGCAATTTGTACATGCCATATTAATCCTTCTTCTTTTGATGCAAAAGCATCATAAAATTAAACGACAGGTCGCCCAGAATTATTTTTGCATTCCCGTTCCACATGATATCGGCAATAGCCTCATTAAACAGTGTGTGGTATTTTGTCGCTCTATCGCGATCCACAAAGGGAGCAAACTTTCCTATAAATTCTACCTCAACGGGATTTACAGACTTTGGGTGATCCTGTCCTAAATGAACTTTTAAAGCGCTGAAAATAACTTGCAAACCATATTGCAAAAGGCCGCTTAAAACATCTCTGCTTTGTTTTGAATTCTCAGCAATCCACTGCCTTAACGCTTCAAGGTCTCTGGAGAAACAAATTCTCATCCAGGCTCTAAACATTACAAATAACTCATTTTCTGAGCCCAATTCCCGAGCCATTTTTAAGGCTCTACCAATATTTCCCTGAGCTGCAAAGGCAATGGAATTTGCAACATCGGTATTCATATTGATTCTTTCGGCAAGCCAAGATGCCAACTCTTGCGCCTCGGGCCGTGGTACTCTGCTAATTTGTGTTCTGGATCGGATGGTAGTTAACACCGCATCGCTCTGCTCGCTTAAGAGTAAAAAGAGGGTCTTTGCAGGGGGTTCCTCAATAATCTTTAACAAGGTATTGGCTGCAGAGGTATTCATTAACTCCGGCTTCCAAATTACGGCCACTTTCATGCCGCCTTCATAAGATTTTAAGGCCATCTTTTTGAAGAGGTACTCTGCAGCATACTTGTTTATTTCCAAGCGCTTTTTCTCCTCTCCCAGGGCTTCCAACCACTCGAAGTAACTTAGGTATGGGTTCTTCAGCAAGGTCTCGCGCCAGATTTTTTGTGCCTCGCCCATTTGCACCTCTTTGGGTGGCTTGCCTTTTGCATCGGAAAGCGACATGGGAAAAATCCAATGTACATCGGGGTGGTTTAAGCTCTTCATTTTTTGGCAGGATGGGCAGCTTCCGCAGGCATCTTGCCCCTCTTTGTTGCTGCAGAAAATGTAGCTTATGTAAGCTAAAGCCAAATGCAGAATGCCAGAACCATCTTCCCCTTCGAACATTTGGGCATGCGCTATCCTTCCCTGCGAGACATTCTCGCTGAGTTTTTTTGCCCTGTTTTCTAATCCTATGCTTTCGCTAAACTTCAAATCCAAAAAATTAGGTCAAAATTAGGGAAATCAGCGAGGGAAACTACAGGAATTCTAAGCGCTTAAAACTTCTATTTTTGCCGCGACAATCAAAAGCTTCATTATGATAAGTATAGATCAGTTTTCATATAAAAATCAAAGGGTATTAGTGCGTGTTGACTTTAATGTACCCTTAGATGAGGACAAAAAAGTAACAGACGACACACGGATTCAAGCTGCGCTTCCAACCCTGAACAAAATTGTTAAAGACGGTGGAAAGGCCATACTAATGAGCCACCTAGGCAGACCAGAGGGTAAAGACAAAACCTTTAGCCTGAAGCCGGTTGCAGATCATTTAAAAAACCTGATTAACGCTCCAGTGCATTTTGCCGAGGATTGCATTGGCGAAGCGGCTTTTAAGGCCGTGGATAATGCCCCGTTTGGATCTGTGGTAATGCTGGAGAACGTGCGTTTTTACGAGGAAGAAACTAAAGGCAGTTTTGACTTTGCTGCGCAGCTAGCGCAATTAGGAGACGCCTACGTAAACGATGCCTTTGGTACCGCACACAGAGCACATGCTTCAACCACGGTAGTTGCAGGTTTCTTTAAAAAGAAAAGTGCCTTTGGATATTTGATGGCCAAGGAGATCGATAGCTTGGAGAAAATTTTTGGTTCGGGACAAAAACCCGTTACTGCAATTGTGGGGGGAGCTAAAGTATCTAGCAAAATCAGTATCCTGGAGAATTTACTGGATAAAGTAGATAACATTGTTATTGGCGGAGGGATGGCCTTTACCTTTATTAAGGCAAATG
>JBMYJC010000056.1:4218-8390 GCA_049594055.1 Luteibaculum sp.
TTGGTGGAAGACGATTTTCTCAACGTAGCCGAAAAAATTCAGGTGGAAGCCCGCAAGAAGGGAGTAAATATTATTCTTCCTAAGGATGCCATCATTGCCGATTCATTTAGCAATGAAGCAAATACAAAAAGTGTTTCTATTGATGAAATTCCATCTGGATGGATGGGGTTGGATGTAGCTGACAAAAGCATTGACGAGGTAACCCAATTGCTAAGCGCCAGTAAAACCATTTTATGGAATGGCCCTATGGGAGTTTTTGAAATGGAAAAGTTTTCCGTTGGCACCAAAAAAGTTGCGGAAGCGGTGGCAACAGCTACTAAGAAAGGGGCCTTTTCGGTTGTAGGCGGAGGAGATTCTGTTGCTGCAGTAAATAAATTTGGCCTGGCAGATCAGGTGAGTCATGTATCTACTGGAGGTGGAGCTATGTTGGAATGCCTGGAGGGTAAAATTTTACCAGGAATTGCGGCTATTGATGAAAAAGCGATTTAAAGTTCTCTAGAAAAGTTTGGTAAACGGGATTGGATTCATTTCCGGGAATAACCACTAGTAAAAACTGAGAAAGAGGTTCAAAAAGCAAGGATTTTTTCATGGTGTCTTCTTGAAGCAAATTCAAGGCATCATTAAAGGCATTAAACACCAGAAGTACGGCACTCAAGAAAAAGGCTGCTTTTAAAACGCCAAAGAGAATTCCGAACAGCTTGTTTACCAAGCCCAGTTGAACGATACCTACGGCTTTTGTAAGTAATTTACCTGCTAGGCTTACAATGATGACAATGACAATAAAGGTTAGGGTGTAAGACAAAAGCGGTAGCCAGGAGCTATCGGGATCTACATGGGCCGAGAGTTCCTGTGTTGCGTAACCAGAAAACTCCATGCAGCCGTAAATTCCCAGACCTAAAGCAAGGAGAGAAAAGACCTCGTAAATAAAACCTTTGGAAAATCCTTTAAAACCGGCATATGCCAACGGAAGAATGAGAACGACATCCAACATATTCATCCGCCAAAAATAGAGTTCAAGAAAAATATGGATTACAGTTTCGAAAAAAAATGGCTGCAAACCCTAAAAAAAGCCTCCGAATCCTTTGATCATCCGGTTGATTTGCAATCGTTGATCTTTTTAATCGGGCTGCAGGAATTGGGAAAGGGATTTCAAAAGTATTCCAAGGATGAGAAATTGGCCATTATGCACGTAGCCATTTGTCGTTTACTAGAGCCTTACGGTTTTTACGAACTAAAGGGGCTTGACAAGGACGGTTGGCCCCATTTTGAGAACATAAAAAAACTGCCCCCATTGGGAGCAGCTGAACAAGAAAAGTTAATGAAAGAGGCTATTATGGAGTACCTCGATTATTGAATCCGGATGGTTTTGGTATTGTTTTTCTCCTCTTCCACCCGCACTTGGCCAATTCCATAAAGCTCTGTGGTGTCTTGTGGATTGGCAGTATCGGTAACAAACTTATAAGCCTCAATGTCCAATACTGCAAACCCAGCCTGACCAGGTTTGGTAAAGTCCGAATAATCAAACATCACCTGGCCATTGCCATTGGTAACTTTGGTTTCATCAAAACGAGTTTCATCTACTTGACGAGTAGTATCAGAAGGCTTGGAATAAACCCGAACAAAGGCACCGGGCACAACTAATCCAACCGAATCCTGAACGGTTACTGTAACTCTGGTAGGATCTTCTTTTTTACAGGAAATGCCAAACGCAATAGCTAACGCTGACGTAAATAACACAGCGGCAATCTTATTCTTTAGTCTCATATTTTTAATATCCATAAGCTTATGCTTAATTTCGCGCCTTTACAAAGCCTTGCAAAATTATGAAAAAATCTGCGCGGCAATTCTTGATACTAGCACTCCTAAGTGTACTAATACCAAGCCAATTGTATTCCCAAGAGGAAATGAAAAGGCCAGTTGTGGAAATTAGTACCAACCAGGGAGATATCGTAATAGAGTTGTTTAATGAAACCCCAAAACACCGGGATAACTTCCTGAAATTGGTGAATGAGGGATTTTACAATGGAACCCTGTTTCACCGGGTTATTAAAGACTTTGTTATTCAAGGAGGCGATCCAGAATCTAAAGGAGCAGCACCTGACAAACAACTTGGAAACGGAGGCCCAGGCTACACGATTCCTGCTGAGATTAATAACAAGAATTTCCATGTTCGCGGATCTTTATCTGCAGCGCGACTGCCCGATCAAATAAACCCGGAGAAAGAATCCTCTGGCTCTCAGTTTTACATTGTAACAGGTAGAAAGTATAATGAAAGCGACCTGCAAGCGCTGGAACAGCGCAGAGAGCAGGAAATGAAAAACGCCATCTTTAATGAAATTCTAAGCCAACCCGAAAATGCGGAGTTTAGAAAACGCATTGAGCTACTTTCCAAGGTAAATAACCAGGGCGAGCTCCAGTTTTTTATGAAAAGCTTACAGCCTAAAGTGGAAGAAATTTATCAGGAAAGAGGCGGAGCAGAATATAGCGCAGACCAAATAAAAGCATACAAGGAAGAAGGAGGAACCCCCCATTTAGATGGAGGCTATACAGTTTTTGGTAGGGTTCTGGAAGGAATGGATGTAGTGGATAAAATCTCTGCTATGGAAACCAACAGCCTGGACAGACCCAAGGAGGATGTGGTGATGAAAAAACTGAAAGTAATTAAGCGCTAATGAGCATTTTAAATAAGGCAAAGGAACTGCTTGCCGAGGTAGATCAAATTAGCGCCAAAAGCGCCAAAGAGGCCGAAGATCTTAGAATTAAATACTTAGGTAAAAAGGGAGAAATAACCGCTCTTTTTAACTCCTTCAAAGAAGTTGCCAAAGAAGATAAAAAGGAATTTGGGCAACTTTTAAATACCCTAAAAAACAAAGCACAAGACCGGATAAAAGAGTTAAAAGATAGCTTGGAAGAAAACGGCAGTGCTACTGGGCCGAGGCCAGATTTAACCCGGCCTGTATTCCCAGACCTTGGAAGCCGTCACCCGGTTTCTGTGGTTAAAAACGAGATTATTGAGATTTTTTCTGCGCTGGGCTTTTCCATTTCAGAAGGCCCGGAAATTGAAGATGACTGGCATAACTTCTCGGCATTAAACTTCCCCGAGGAGCACCCTGCAAGAGATATGCAAGACACCTTCTTCCTGGATGAAGAACACGCATTAAGAACACATACCTCTTCTGTTCAGGTGCGGGTTATGGAAAACGAGAAACCACCTATACGAACCATCTCCCCCGGTAGGGTGTACAGAAACGAGGCAATCTCTGCCCGTTCCCACTGTGTTTTCCACCAGATTGAAGGCTTGTACATTGATGAGGGCGTTTCTTTTGCCGATTTAAAACAAACGCTGCTTCATTTTGCCAGCGAGTTTTTTGGGAAAACCAAAATCCGCCTCAGACCTTCCTATTTCCCTTTCACAGAGCCTTCGGCAGAGATGGACGTTTACTGGGGCCTTGAAAATGAAACCGATTACCGCATTACCAAAGGAACCGGCTGGTTAGAAGTTTTGGGCTGTGGAATGGTTGACCCCAATGTTTTAGACAATTGTGGAATAGACTCATCCAAATACACTGGATTTGCATTTGGTATGGGGATAGAGCGTATTGCAATGCAGCGCTATGGTATTGGCGATATAAGGGTGCTTTTTGAAAACGACCTGCGTTTTTTAAAGCAGTTTAAGGCCACCATTTAATGGGCAAGTTCAATTTGTGATTTTATACATCATAATGTACTTTAAGACCAAATAAACAAGCCCTCATGAAAAAGAAACTAAAAATTACCGACTTGGAAGTAAAGAGCTTTAGTACCTCTTTAGACCCAAAAACAACTGCAAACATTAAAGGTGGAGCAGTGCAAACCTTACCCTTGGTAGACTGTTTGGGGATACCTCAGTATACTGAACCTCCTTTTTATTGCATTGAGCCCTAAAAGCAAAAGACCTATTTGAAAGCCGGCTCTTTTGGGGCTGGCTTTTTTATTTTGGTTCCATATGGCGCAAATCGATAGGGAGGCAGAGGAAAAAAATATTTCTACCACCTACCTTCATTGTTTATCACCAAATTCATCGATTTTATAACTGATTGCAGCGAATTTAATAGTAACAACAACTCCATTTGGCGTTAAATAGCGGGTTGAACGTTGGACATAACCCAGTTACCTGGAAAAGTGTTCCAGAA
>JBMYJC010000057.1:0-8376 GCA_049594055.1 Luteibaculum sp.
ATTTTTCCCTCAATCTATCGACCTCTTCCTCAATATCTGGAGTAAAATGATAATAACCCTTTACTATTATCTGGTTTTCTTTAAGCTCTGAACCTTTCTGTATAATCAGGTCCTTCCAATACTGCCCATAAACCCACAGCTCGTCTTGAAAAAGAGCTTTTTCAGCAACCGGTTTTATCCAATCGTCATAGGCGTAATACAAGTCACCTTTGGAAATCAGGCCATGTTGCAATTCAATTACTTTCACACTCAACTTTCGGGCAGCAGCAATCAGACCTTCATTGTGGTAATGGCAAATGATATAAACGTTTTTACAATCTAACGCCTTGAATAAATGGCTATAAAAAACAAAATCTAAAAAGAATATTTCTAACCAGTAATCGATGCAGTTAAACACTTTCTCCTGGATCTTATCAGATAGCTTTAACCTTTTCCGTAGTTTTTGAATATCACGGTAAAACAAACCCGAGGAAGCTGCCTTAAGACCCCTCGAAATGCACTGTGAGCGAGTAGAGTCGAAATCCAGAGAAGCTGTAAGCTTTTTATCCAGACCAACTACCTTTTCTGCTAGCTTATAATCGTATAAATATATCGATTCCTGGCTCTGCAACAATTGATGGAAAACTGTTGGAAATACTTTACCCTTGTGCTCAGTGAATCTTGGATTTTCATCAATAACAAGATTGGGGCCTATTGGATAATTATGTGTTTTTGAAACCCTATGTTTTCTTTGCTGCCATGCGGCATATAGGAAGTATGGTTTCCCCCATAATTTATTAGGCGGTAAACGCTTCTTATTTATAAAAGCATCTACCAGACCATGCTGCACAACCTTTACTATATTAATTTCGCCCAGATCGAAAAGGTTGAGTCCTATTTGAGTAACAAAACCCTCAACATAATCATTGATTTTCTTATAGTTAAACTCTTGGTTCAAGCTATTGGTCAATTTCGATTAGTTGGTTTTCAGCAGCAATCTGTGCTGACTTTTTGAGTGCATAAAGAGGCCGTTTGATTTCCTCTGCCACCTCCAACAAAGAGTTTTTACAATCTGAGTAGGTAACTATTCGCAAAATATCTTGTGTGGTTTCTGGTAAAGTAATTAAGCCCCCTTTGCTTGGATACAAGCCTCGTTTACCCAGCATTGGCTCACAAGGTATATTACCTGGTTTTATGGTAAAGTTAGCTTCCATCCCCTCCAGGTATTTTGCTAAAATCTCAATGTTAGTTTTTATAGATTGGAATGAGAACAGGTCTTTATTATCCAGGGATGTATGATACTCTTTAAAAACCTTAAAGGGTGTCCGCATAAAGGTGCCTATAGGTAAGTTTAAACCTTGCGAGCAGTACTGCCTTTCATCACTTCCTCCTATATCAAATTTTCGTGTGCTGTATTCAATACCATCAGTTTGCAACAGGTTTAACATCACCCGATCTGATTCAGAATTATCTCTTTTACTGCGTTGGTAGGTAACAGCGCCCTCATCTCCACAACAAGTTAAAACCAGGCCTCCTCGAACATTTTCTTTTAAAGCGCTTCCATATCTACTTAAAAAAGCGATTACCCCAATGGTTTCAGGTGCTAACACAAAGCGGTATGTATACTTGCGTTGTTGTTTTTTCGCTAGTTCCCGATAAAGAAAGGCTAAGGTTAGAGGTCCAGAAAGCTCGTTATTTGCCATACTTGGATGGCATAGGTATGAGGAAAATAGAATTTCCTTGTCACTATCCCCTGGCAGAACAGCCTGACCATAAGTGAGACTACCGTTCTTAAGCTCAGAATCTATAAGCACCGTATACTCGCCCTCTCTGGGAAGCTGATTATACTGGTTTTGAGTGAGGCAAAAACCCCAAGTTCTTTTATAGTAGGATGTTATATAGGGGATTGCCTCAGGCATCTGAGGTAGTGTATGCAAGTGTGGCTCTAGTTCTTGCCAACTTATTTTTCGGTTTATTGGCTCGCTGTAGTTTACCAGGTGCAAATTATTGCTTTGGAAATCCGCAATTTTTTGTCCATCTGGTGTAAGTAGGTATGCATTCCTTACATTCCACTCTAGCGGAATTTCCCAGTCAAACACCTTGGTACCCGTAGGAACTTCAGTTAATTCAAAAGGAATAATTTCTTGAAGAATTCTGAAAGACTCCCTGAGACCATCACCTGTAATACTTCTACAAATAGGCCAAAGGCGATCGAAATAAGCTTCAATAAGCGATAAATCAACCACTAACTAAGCATTTGCCATTTCATTACCGCATCCTCCTCAATATCCTGTGCTGCAGTCTTTCCAACAACTAGCTCAAGATCCCTTGGACTAATTCCATGCGCTGGTCGTTTCCAAGTAAGGTCTGACTCGCTTATCACTGAACCGCTCTTAATGGCTTTGGCGGCTACCAAGCTTCTCCGGGCATTTTGTCGTGCTGTGCTTTCCTCCTTAAGCGCCTTGATTTTAAAGGAGCCTAATAGTTCTGAGGTCTGTTCCCACTTCTTCCAGAACACCTTAAGGTCTTCTTTATCCATGGCATGGTAGTGATCATTGCCCGGTAGCGATTTATCATGTGTAAAATGCTTCTCAATCACCTGAGCGCCAAGCAAGGCAGCCGTTTTAACCACCTCCATTTCCTGTGGTAGCGTATGGTCAGAATAACCTATCAGGTGCTCAGGAAATTTATCTCTTAAACCCCAGATCATACCCAAATGGGCATTCGGGTTGGGGGTAGGATAATTCAATACACAATGCATTAGGCAAAGGTGGTTTCCAGACTCCTCAATTACATTAACCGCTTCCTGAATTTCCCAAAGATGTGAAGCCCCAGTACTGAGGATGATGGGTTTACCAAATGAAGACTGTAATTTGATAAAAGGTAAATTGGTTATATCCGATGAGGATATCTTAAAAACATTCTGTAGGTCGTTTAAGAAGCGAGCACTTTCTGCATCGAAGGCCGTACTCATGAATTCTATTCCAACCTGGTCACAATAAAGCTTAAGCTTTTCATATTCGCTTTTCCAGAACTTATCGTACTTCTTAAACAGCTCAAATTGGCTGCGCGTAGATTCTTTTGTTAAATCCCAGTAGTAAGGACTATCCTTGGATGCAATTGTTTCTGCTTTATAGGTCTGAAACTTGATAGCATCTGCTCCACCTTCCGCGGCTTCATCAATCAGGCGTTTGGCCAAGTCCATAGAACCCTCGTGATTAACACCTGCTTCCGCAATCATGTAAGGCTTTGTTATATCCTTGTTGTTCCTTGTAGATATAAATTCTTGATATTTCATGTTAATTTTTTTTGTTTACCAAGCAGTCCAACCGCCTTCTACCAGCATATTTTCCCCAGTTACATAACTAGAAGCATCAGACAAAAGATAAATTAGGGCGCCTGCAACTTCGTGGTTGTAGCTCATTCTTTTGAGCGGGGTGAATCGAGCAAAGTTTTCTTCAAATTTTTTTTCGTGGTTGTTCCAAACTCCATGTGGAGTAATCATATTTACATGAACCCCCTGTTTAGCCCAATAGGTAGCTAAGTACTGAGACAATGCCATAACTCCCCCTTTAGATGCAGAATAGGCCGCCGGGCATCCCATTGAAGTACCCTCGTAAAGATTTTGATTAGGAGCCACGACACTGTAAGTAGAGGGTATGTTTACAATTTTACCTCCACCATTCCTTGCCATCCAGGAACCAATAACCTGACAGGTAATAAAAGTTCCCTTCAGGTTAACGTCAACCACTGTATCCCAATTTTCTTCTGATACATCTTCAAAAGATTCAAATATGAGATGTGATTTATTCTGGTGCCCATTAACCAAGCCATCCACCTTTCCAAATTGCTCTAAAACCGCTTTATGCAACAGCTCAACCGATTTTTTATCGGATACCTGAATAGCCTTACCCAGCATTTTTCGACCGTGTTTTTTTTCCAGTAATTCAGCAAAATTTTCTGGATTGGCCTGGGGTATATCAGCAACTACAATGTTGGCCCCGTACTGTGCAGCGGCCTCACAAAATGCGCGACCTACCAGGCCGCAGGCTCCAGTAATAACAATTACTTTATTGTTGAGCTCAAATTTTGCCCTAAAATCTATTTGGTTGGGGTCAGTGGTTCTCATGAATTTTCACTTTTACAATAGCAAACTAGTTCTACCCAATTATTAGAATGCGTAAAATCCTCCCTTAGGTGCTTAAAATACGGGAGAAAATCATCCAAATTAAATTGTTCTATTTTATGATTGGGTTCGGTGCTTACGGGGGGGGTATTTTCCGGGGATTCAACAGGATTCTTAAAACTTATTCTTCCCCTTTTTAAGTTCATCAAAAAACATTTTAGAGGAAGCTTTATTCCAAAATCTACCTTCTGTTTAAAAGAATTAGCCATGTAATTTGGAAAAAATGGTTCATCCTTGATAATTCCGCCAAGGGTACATTCTTTAAAATAGGGTTTCACTAATCTTTTTAAAGATCTGGTACTGTACTCGGTGAAATGGTGCTGATTATATGGCTTTTGCCATGGAAATAGCCGAATGTTACGGTTGACTGTGGTTAAATAAAGAATTCCGTTTGGCTTCAAATGCTTTTTGAATTCTTCGATGTAATATTTTGGATTTGGTACATGTTCAATAAAATTACTGGCCACAATCCAATCAAACTTTTTTTGAAAACCTAGGCCACCTTCATCAACAATTTTCCATGATATCTTTGGATTACTATCATACTTTGAAGACAGAATTGGGGCCAATGTTGGAATAACATCAATACCACAAACATCATTTGATTTTAGTGATAAAATATCCATTCCAGTTCCTGTATTACAACCAATATCAAGCACAGAGTGCTCAGGCTTAATTTTTTCCAGGAGAAGGTAATATTCAAAAAGCCTGCTAACATTAGAAACATCTACCTTAAGTTCATAAACAGGATGGGTTTTCTGATCCAAATACATTATATCCTTGGTTTTATAATATCATTATATTCTTTCACTAAGTTTTTTCCTGTTCTAAACCTCCAACTTCAGTAAAAAACAGTCTTCAGGTAATTATTTGCCCGATTATTTGCATGTAATGCATCCTTCACTCAAGCACATACCTGAGCGCTAGTAAACATTTGTTTGGGATAAAACTTCCCCTTCAATTTTAGCATCGGTTTTTCAATCATATGATAACTAACCATGGCCATTACCAGGGTAAAAAACAAAACCGACAAAAAACCCAGAGCCATTCCTATGTCATGGCTCAAACCCATTTTTAAGCGAAACCAAAGCAGGCATTTGGGAATAATGGTCATGGGCAGAAAAAACAGGACAATGGGATGCAACAGGTATATTCCATAAGTGTATTTCCCGACCTTGGTTAGGCTCGTAAATCTGCTCAATTGATATTTATTTCCCAATGTTTGGGATAAAATTACCAGAGCAAAAATCAGTGCACTGAAGACATTGGTTAGCAGTACCCAATTGCGAAAAAGATAGGGATGTGCAACAACAAAAGCACAGCACAGCAGTATAAAAAGCAAAAGTTGCTTGGATGTCAGTTGATTAACATAGCGGGTAATTGGAACCTGATACTGGGAAATGATCAAACCCAAGATTCCTCCACTCGCCAAGAAGAGCAGATTAGTTAGAGTATGGAAATAGGCTCCATCGGCCTGGTAGAGCAGCTGGAAAAGTATACTAATTAGGATAAGGCTGCATAGCAAACCCAATAAATGCTTCGGCTTTTTTAGGAGGAAAATAAGCGGCCAAAAAAGGTAAAATTGTTCCTCTATGGCTACCGAC
This sequence comes from Luteibaculum sp., assembly GCA_049594055.1. GTDB lineage: Bacteria > Bacteroidota > Bacteroidia > Flavobacteriales_D > Luteibaculaceae > Luteibaculum. The sequence goes on from JBMYJC010000057.1 coordinate 5,770, forward strand.
CAGGTTATGTTGGCCATCAGATTAGACTCGCTTAATGAGAGTCTGTCGAAATTGGATAAGAAACTGGGGTACAACCACCAATTTTCAACCTTGGCTGCTCCATAATCTGGTGCAATAAGTATGGCTATGAACAGTACTATAAAAAAAAGTGGCCAAATCCGTAACACCCGTCTGAAGTAGAATTTCATTACTGATATCCTACCCCAATTTTCTTGCTCCTTTAAAAGCAAAAAGGTGACCAGAAAGCCACTTAGCACAAAAAAAAATTGAACCGCCAATTCGCCGTATTCCGAGGCAGCATCAATTAAAAAGCCCCAATCGGATTTTATATATCTACCCATGCCCTTCATGGTATGCTGCAACACTACAAGGAGTGCGGCTATTGTTCTAAGAGCATCGAGGCTTTTAAAATAAACTATAGTCCCTAATTGTACTTTCTAAACACGGGTTTTATCTCCGGCCCGTGAAGTAAACCATTAACGCTTTTAGCATCAATGGCTTTTTGGAAAACCTGGCAGCTTTCATCAAAAGCGGCTAGCATCCATTCTATGTCTGCTTTAGAATGCGACCAGCAGGGAGATAAAATGCCTTGGTAAAGAATTCCGCGCTTGATCATCTCCTGCATAAACAGGGTTCTAAAATGCATGTCAGGCTGCCCTTCCGAATTCATAACCGCCAAACCTACGCTCCAGTTAAATCCTGTAAGTTTTAAGTAGGCTTGCAGTTTGTATTTATCCAAGATGGAATTTACACCCTGAATAAATTGGTCTCCTATAGCGTGGTTATGTGCTATTACGGCATTGTTTTCAAAGAAATCCATGGTAGCTAGTCCGGCTGCAATAGCGTGTGTTTCTCCACCGTGGGTGGTAGATACGAGAAAAACTTTTTTTGATCCCTCATTTCTAATTCCTCCCAACTCCATGAGTTCCTTTTTACCCGTTAGAGCACAAAATGAAAAACCATTCGCTATCCCTTTGCCCCAGGTTGCAAAGTCGGGATTTGCATTAAATTTTTTAATGCTTCCCGGGTAATCGGTTTTGAATCCGGTTATCATTTCATCCATGATCCAAAGCGCACCTTGTTCGTGAACAAAATCAATAGCTTTTTGATAAAAGCCCTCATCTATTACATTAAATTTTTCTGGCTCGGAGATTACACAGGCAATTTGACCTGGGTACTTTTCAAAGACCGCTTTTAGCGAATCCAAGTCATCTGCCTTATACATCACTGTCAAGTCCTTAATATCTTGTGGTACGCCAAAATCGCAGGCTGTACTTCCTATAAACCAATCATCATAGGAATAAAAAGGATGATCAAAGGGTCTGGCAATCAGCTTCCTTCCCGTTGCTGCTCTTGATAATTTTACCGCTGCCGTTGTGGCCACCGAACCGTTTTTGGCAAACTTGATCATGTCGTGCTGTGGCACAAGTGACAAGAACTTTTCTGCCATTTCTCGCTCGATGATGGAGGGTCTGCTAAAATTAACCCCCTTATCTAACTCCTGCTTAACTCGTTCCAACACAGGTTCAAAAGCATGACCCAGAGATACGGATGTTAAACCCATAAGGGTATCTAAGTACTTGTTTCCGTCCAAATCCCATACATAGGCACCTTTTCCATGGGTAATGGCTGCAGGAGACTGAATCGGGAATTGATCATCACCTTTGGAATAGGTATGCGCACCACCCGGTATCAAATTGTGGATAACCCTACGATATTCATCGGACTTTGCGTAATTGGTGATGTTAGGTAGTGTTTCAATCATGTTACTTCACTTTTTTGTCCTCCCGCAAGGATTTATGGTAGCCGGAGTTAATAGTCGAATGCTTGTTGTAATCTAGAATCTGTGGATTATTATTAAGATAATCCACTACATCATCCATGCTAAAATCTATATCTCCAAAATGCTGAAAGATATTTTCTGCGACCTTAAAATCCTCCAAGGTGTCAACCGAGAGTTTTAACATGTAGTCTTTTCTGTATTTCTCCCAGCCGCATTTGAATTTTTCAGCTTGCTTCATATAAGGGCAAACATGTTCTCTTTCCGATAACAATTCTGCCTCATTCCAGGCCTGCTCTAACAAAGCATATCTAAATACTTCTACATCAAATCCATCCTCGAGGATATCGGGTTCTCTGTTGGAATTGGAGAAGTACTGGTACTTCCCTTCCCTGGCTTTATGGATACAAAAATTTACTACTTCCCAATGATGTAAAGGATTATCGGCACAAATTCTTACCACCAAATCATCGGCAGCTAATTGAAACGTTTTTGCACATTGGTAAAAACGATCGAGCACGTCCCAATCTGAGCCTCTATAAACCTTTATATCGTGTTTTTTTCCAAAGCTTTCAATGGCTTCGTCCTCAGGATTAAGCGTAGTAGCAATACAAATTTCATCCACCTCGGCTTTGGAAAGGCGCTCTACAACGCGACTGAGCAGAGGTTTTCCATTCAAATCTTTCAAGACCTTGCCTGGCAACCGCGTGCTGCCCATGCGAGCTTGGATGATCAGTAGAACTTTCATTTGTCTAGAAATACCGACATGTAGAATTTGTCTTCGTACTTCCCATCAATAAATAAATGCTTCCGCAAACACCCTTCTT
>JBMYJC010000058.1:0-6407 GCA_049594055.1 Luteibaculum sp.
GTTGGCAATCTGCGTGTAGAGGTTGTAGTAAACAAGAAGAAAAAGCAGATTGAGATTATAGACAACGGAATTGGAATGACAGCCGAGGAAGTTGAGAAGTACATCAACCAAATTGCCTTTTCTGGAGCTGAAGAGTTTGTAAACAAATACAAAGACAAAACAGAAAAAACCGGGATCATTGGGCATTTTGGTCTTGGCTTTTACTCAGCCTTTATGGTGGCGAGCCAGGTAGAAATTCACACCAAATCGCATACCGATGCAGAGGCAGTGAAATGGGTTTGCGATGGATCTACTAATTACACCTTAGACAAGGGCGATAAAAAGGAACGCGGAACTCGTATTATCCTTCATATAGACAAAGACTCGGAGGAGTTTTTGGAAGACCACAGAATATCAGGAATCCTCAATAAGTATTGCAAATTCTTACCCGTAGAGATAAAATTCGGAACCAGGGAAGAAACCGTTAAAGAGGAAAAAGGGGATAAAGAAAAAGAGAAAAAAGTTACTGTTGATAATATCATCAACAACCCTAGTCCTGCGTGGATAAAGCAGCCAACAGAGTTAAAAGATGAGGATTATAAGAGCTTTTTCCATGAATTGTACCCCTTTGCGGAAGACCCTTTGTTCCACATTCATTTGAATGTTGATTATCCATTTAACCTAACGGGAATTCTTTATTTCCCTAAGCTTAAGAACAACATTGAGGTACAGCGCAATAAAATTCAACTGTACTGCAACCAGGTTTTTGTAACCGATTCTGTAGAAGGAGTTGTTCCAGAGTTTTTAACTTTATTACAAGGGGTGTTAGATTCTCCAGACATCCCGCTTAACGTATCTAGGTCTTACTTGCAGAGTGACAGCAACGTAAAAAAGATCTCCAACCACATTACCAAGAAAGTAGCGGATAAACTCAACGAGATTTTTAAGAATAATCGCGAGGATTTTGAGCAAAAATGGGAGGATATCAAAGTATTTATTGAATACGGAATGCTATCCGAAGAGAAGTTTTACGACCGCGTAAAAGACATCTACCTTGTTAAAGATTCAGCAGGTAAACACCATCCAATTAATGACTTTGTTGCTGCCATTAAAGACAAGCAGACTGACAAGGACGGTAACACAGTGGTACTTTACACGCACAAAAAAGAGGAGCACCATATCCACATTGAGGCGGCAAAGGAAAAAGGGTATGAAGTGATAGAATTGGACTCACCTTTGGCATCGCATCTTATCTCGCAGTTAGAGCAAAAGTTAGAGAAAACCAGTTTTGCAAGAATTGATGCCGATTCCATCCAAAATCTTATTAAAAAGGATGAGGAGATTCCTTCTAAGCTTAGTAAGGATGAGGAAGAAAAGCTGAAGCCAATATTTGAGGGTGTGCTCAACAAAGACAAATTCTCAGTAGAGATTGCCAGTCTTGAAGAAAAAGACCAACCGGTAATAGTAACCCAACCAGAGTTTATGAGGCGTATGAAGGAGCAGCAAATGTTGGGAGGAAATGCTGGATTTTATGGATCGCTTCCAGAAATGTACCAGGTAAAGGTTAATGGTAATCATCCGGTTATATCCTCTATCCTCAAAAAAGAAAGTGAAGCGGAGCAGAAGGATTTAGCGAAACAGGTAGTAGATTTAGCGCTCCTAGGTCAGAACCTTCTTAAAGGAGAAGATCTTACCAAGTTTATTAAACGCAGTGTATCACTAATAAATGCATAGCATGAAATCCTTAAAATTAATAGTGGCTGTAATCGCAGCCACTTTTCTTAGCTCTTGTGGCTATAACTCCATGGTAGAGAAAGATGAGAGTGTTAGTCAACTCTGGGCCCAGGTAGAAACCCAATATCAGCGTAGAGCCGATTTAATACCCAATCTCGTAAATACGGTAAAGGGCTATGCCGACTTTGAGCAAGAAACCTTAACCGCAGTGATTGAAGCCAGAGCCAAAGCTACTTCCGTAAATGTAGATGCCTCCAATTTGTCTCAGGAGCAGTTGGATAATTTCCAAAAAGCTCAAGGGCAATTATCAGGAGCGCTCTCCAGATTGCTTGTAGCCGTAGAGCGCTATCCGGAGCTAAAGGCAAATCAAAATTTCATGGATTTGCAGGCTCAGCTGGAAGGCACAGAGAATAGAATTAGTGTGGCCAGGCAAAGATTTAACGATGGGGTAAAGGATTATAACGCCTACATTCGGAAATTCCCTCAAAATATGGTTGCGGGGATTTTCGATTTTGAAAAGAAGGCTTATTTTGAAGCTGAAAGTGGATCTGAGAAAGCCCCGGAAGTTAATTTCTAAACAAAGCTCATGATTTCAAAGGCGAAAGAACTCCTAAGCGCAGACGAAAAGAAGAAAATTTTAGAAGCCATACGCTACGCAGAATCCAAGACTTCGGGTGAAATTCGCCTGCACCTGGAGGATTTCTGTAAAGAGGATGTGCTGGACCACGCAGCTTTTCTTTTTCAAAAATTAAAGATGCACGAAACCAAGCACCGCAATGGCGTACTCTTTTACGTTTCTGTGCAGGACAAACAGTTTGCTATTCTAGGCGATCGCGGAATTAATGAGGCGGTACCCGATGATTTCTGGCAATCGGTTAAAACTACGGTTTTGCAAGAGTTTGTCTTGGGTAATTACGCGGGTGGACTGCAAAAGGGAATTGAGTTGGCGGGTGAGAAGCTGAGAAAGTTTTTTCCAGTGGAGGTCAACGATAAAAACGAGCTTTCTGATGACATTTCCTTTGGTTAAAAGGACTTTCCTAAGCACCTTTTTTGTTTTCGGTTTTTGTCTGCTATTGCAAGCGCAAATTCCAACTGTTAATGCCTATGTAACCGATCAGGCGGGGATCTTATCATCCACTCAATTAGATGATTTAAATGCGCGCATTAGGAACTTCACTGATAGCACTTCCAACCAGATTGCTGTACTAATTACGCCCGATATAGGCGATTACAGCATAGACCAGTTTACCATAGAATTTGGCCATAAAAATGGAGTGGGAAAGGAAGGGGTAGACAATGGCATTGCCATGGTGATCGTACCCAAAACCCGAAATACAAGAGGACAGGTATTTATTGCTACCGGATACGGATTGGAGGGTGCCATACCCGATGCAGTAGCTAACCGAATTGTGGATTTAGAAATGATTCCACAGTTTAAAAAACAGAATTATTACCAGGGAATTTCAAATGCAGTTGATGCCGTAATGAAACTGGCTGCGGGGGAAATTTCTGTTCAGGAATATCAAAAAAGAGCAAGAAAAAATAAAAAACCAGTTTGGCCCGTAGCCCTCGTAATCTTAGGGGTTATTGCCTTTACCATATTTGGTAAGGCTCGTAAAGCACGTAGGTATAGCTTGGCTAACGATTTATCGTTTTGGGCTGCATGGTCCTTACTCTCTGCTTCTTCCAGAAATCATAGCGGCTACTACAACAGTTTTAGAGGTGGCTCTGGTGGATTTGGTGGTGGAGGCTTCGGAGGCGGAGGTTTTGGAGGATTTGGGGGCGGTGGCTTTGGCGGAGGCGGAGCCGGTGGTAGCTGGTAATTGAATTATGAAATACGGAAAATGGATTGGGGGAATTGCCGGTTGGGCCGTTGGTGGCCCTATTGGTGCAATCATAGGAGTAGCAGTAGGAAGTTTGTACGACTCTACTCCAAAAGAAACAACGGGAACAGGCAATCGTTTTCGAGACGCAAAAAACAGGTATAGAACAAACTCCGCAGATTTTGCGCGCGCTTTAGTTATTCTTTCGGCTGCCGTGATGAAAGCAGACGGCAAGGTCTTGAAAAGCGAATTAGACTACGTTAGAAGCTATTTTATCAGAGCTTTTGGGGAAGAGGCTGCCAAGGAATTAATCCTTGTATTACGCAACGTTTTAAAGCAGGATATTCAATTAAAAGCCGTCTGCGAGCAAATTCGTTTTCATATGGAGCATGCAGCGCGATTGCAGCTGCTTCATTACCTGAATGGAATAGCCACAGCAGATGGGGAGCTGCACCCTTCGGAGAGCCAGGTTATTCACCGTATTGCTTACTATTTGGGCATCTCCTTTAAGGATGAGGATAGCATAAAGAATATGTATGCCGCGGATCTCTCAGCCGCGTATAAAGTGCTAGAGATAGAGGAGTCCGCAAGCGATGCCGAAGTGAAAAAGGCTTACCGTAAAATGGCCATAAAATATCATCCAGATAAAATTGCGCACTTGGGTCCCGAATTGCAATCAGGAGCTAAAGAAAAGTTTCTAAAAGTCCAGGAGGCTTACGAAAGAATTTGTAAAAAGCGAGGAATAAACTAGCGCTCACGCGTTTTAAACCACAATTTGTTATCGGGCAGCACAAGGCTATCAAAATCGGGCTTAATCGTTTTTCTGAACGTGGTGTCTTTTCGAACTGCAATGCGGTTCGCATCGAAAACAAATAAGCGAAGAAATGCTGGCTCAGGTTGATTAACCTGTTTTTCCAGCTCGTTGGATTTGCTGGGTTTATGAGCGTCTTTGTTGTTGTTAGCAGCAAAAGCAGAATAACTTAATGCAGCAGTAAACAAGAGTGCGAAAAGAGATTTCATGCTCAATAGTATTTTAAACCACTCACGAAGATAAGATGAACTCCCAGAACCTAAAATTATTTACACGAGCGGTTATTTTTCCTCTATTACTGGTTACTGTTATTTGGATCATTCAGATCATATCCTTTTTAGAAGGCTACGATTTTAGCTTTTTAGGCATTTACCCCTTACACTTCAAGGGCTTATTAGGAATTCTAACTTCTCCTTTTGTTCACGGGGATTTTGCCCATGCTTCTAGCAACACGGTACCCCTTTTATTCCTTGGCAGTGCTTTGCATTTTGCTTATCCCAAAATTGCCTACCGGGTTTGGTTGTACTCTGCTTTACTGGGCGGTTTTTGGGTTTGGTTGGTGGCGCGTCCTTCGTACCATATTGGGGCTAGTGGACTTATTTACGCGCTTTTTGGATTTCTTTTTGTTCGAGGGCTCATCAGCAGGCAAAAACGCTTAATGGGGCTCTGTTTATTGGTGGCCTTTTTGTACGGAGGAATGGTCTGGGGAATTTTCCCTGTAGAGCAGGGTGTGAGTTGGGAAGGGCACATGTTTGGCCTTATGGCCGGAATTTCTTTGGCCTTTTATTTTAGACACGAATACGAGTACAAAAAGCCTAAACCCTGGGAATTAATAGGAGAGGAAAACTACATACGAGAGGCTGAAGAACGATTTGGCGAACGATATTGGGAAGGTGGTAATGTGAGCCGCGATAAAGATGTACCCGGAATTCATATTGTGTACCACTACGTGGGGCAAAAAAAATCCCCTCAGGAAGATTCCAAAGGGGATTAAATATTGGGTTTGTGCTAAACCTAGTTGCTGTTTAACATTACTGGCATAACCAGCATTAAAATATCTTCTTCTTCAATGTCTTTTGCTTCTGGAAGCAGGATGCCTGCTCTGCTTGGTGCACTTAATTCCATCACTACATCATCGCCTTCCAGGTTATTCAACATTTCGCTAAGAAAACGAGAGTTGAATCCAATTTCCATATCCTCACCTGTGTATTGACAAGAGAGTTTTTCCTGGGCTTCATTGGAGAAATCTAAATCCTCAGCCGAAATTGAAAGCTCGTTCCCGCTAATTTTTAAGCGAACCTGATGGGTAGTTTTATTGGCAAAAATGGAAACCCGTTTTATTGAGTTCAGCAGAGCTGTTCTCGATATGTTTAGGCGATTAGGGTTGTCCTTTGGTATCACTGCCTCATAATTCGGGTAGTTCCCGTCTATTAGACGACAAACTACGGTAGAGTTACCCAAATTAAAGTGAGCGTTATTCTCGTTGTAGGTAATTTCTACGTCATCTGCTGTCGTGGCCAATAAAGACTTCAACAGGTTTAGAGGCTTCTTAGGAACTACAAAATTGCTAATCCCAGCGGCCTTTGCATCAGATCTTCCGTAGCGTACCAATTTGTGAGCATCTGTAGCAACAAAGGTTAAACCGTCCTCTTTAAAGTCGAAGTAGATCCCGCTCATAATAGGGCGTAGATCATCATTCCCTGTTGCAAAAAGCGTTTTGTTAATAGCTCTTGCCAATAAATCGGAACCTATTTTTACGGATGAAGCATCTTCCACTTGCGGGGTTTTTGGGAATTCCTCCCCATTAAAACCATTGAGTTTGTATTTACCCAGGTCGGAAGAAATTTCCACCCCATAATCCTCCTTATTAATTGTAAAACTAAGGGGCTGATCGGGGAAAGACTTTAGCGCATCAACCAACATTTTTGCAGGCATGCATACTTTTCCTTCACTTTCAGATTTTGCCTCCACCGTTGTAGAAATGGTGGTTTCTAAATCGGAAGCCGAGATGGTAATGGCATCCTTTTTTATATCAAAAAAGAAATTATCCAGGATGGGAA
>JBMYJC010000058.1:6425-8372 GCA_049594055.1 Luteibaculum sp.
GCGTGTTGGAGCTATTGATCACTCCATTCAACTGAACCAGTTGTTTTAAAAGCTTGGAACTAGAAATAACAAAGTTCATCGGATCTTTAATTCGTTTAGGCAAATATAATGGCTCTGCCAAGCGGCAAAAGCCAAGATTTTGGTTTTTACTACCAAACTTTTAAACAAATGTTGAAACTATCGTTTTATTAAGAAATCCGAACGCTTGAATAGCAGGTTGTCGAACACAAAACGCTGGCATTTAACAAATTGCCCTTGGAAATCTCCATACAAAACGTTGGGGCTGGTTCCATATCCAATTTGTTCCAAGTCTATATTCACCAACTCGCTCTCGGCTTCAAACAAGCTGATGGAGTTTTCTTCGCCTCCCACTGGTTTTACGCTTATAATAGCCATTGGAGTGCTGCGAAGCACAGAGTCTTGTTGCATGGCATTTAGAGGAACATTGATACTCTCAAAATGCACTTTGCTAAATCTTCCAGTAAATTCTTTCAGCGCAAAACGGTTCACCTCCTTATCAGAATAGCTGATACCTGTAGCAGGATCCTCTAAACTGTATTCTTCTCCCTTTTTGCTGATCTTAAAAGACTCCAGAGGGCTTTTGGGGTATTCCACCTTTACGTAATCAATATTTAAATTGGGATAATTGAATACGCTTGTGCTCATCCAATCCATTTCCATCGTAAAGAAAATGGGACCCAAAATTCCCTTATGGCCAATTTTTTCAATGTAGTAGGGGCGATTTCCCTTGCCATTTTTTCTAGTTTCCAAAAGGGCAATGTTGGCATTAAGGGTTTGGTTTGCTTTCCCTAAATAGATGGTTTTGTAAGGTGTATCTTCTCCATCCTTGTACAACTCAATTTTTTTGTGGGTGGAAGCTAAAGAACGTAAATGATTCTCTTGGGCAGTTTCCAAGACGGGCGCGTGAACTCTTAATTCTGCTAAGGTTTCCTTTACAAAGTCAATGGCATCTTTTCTTGCCTCGTATTTATCATTGATGTACCAGGTTCCGTCTTTCTTTTTTAAGTCGGCAACAGAACCGGTGGAGGTGGCTATAAAGATTCTTGAGAGACTCTCAGGGTCTTCCACGGCAAATTCAGTATCAAATCCACTAATTGTGCTTTCCTTTTTTTGAGTAAGCATGTAAACCGCCACTATTGCTGCCGCAATGAGAAGCAAGGCCAAGATTAACTTCGTTTTCATTTGAAAAATCGTTTTTTGAGTAGGAGCATCACAACCACTAAGGCGGCAACCAACAACACAGGCAATAGCATATTGGCTACCTGTATGGTTCCTTCCTGTTCTAGCACTTTACGCTCGTTCAACTTTCTAATTACAATATCTTTTGCTCGGATTTTAATGAGCTTTTCATCATTTAAAAGGAAGTCTACGGCATTGGTTATAAGGTCTTTATTGCCGTATAAATTCTGTCTCAGGTATTTATCGTAGCCCAGGGGAAATACACGATCGCCATCGGCAGAACTATAGTTTTTGGCTATTTCTCCATCTCCAATAACCACAATACGACTATCCACCAAAGCTTTAGGTTTAAAATTAATGGTGGAATCATTGGCAATAATGGGGGATATGCGGTTGGCATATAGGGAATTAAATTTTCCTTCTAGCAGAACCCCAACCGGAACCTCACCAATGGATCGCTCATTAAACCCAGGATCCATACTCACAATGTTTAAACTTACGCGGGCAGGAGCCATTCTTCTCAAGGTTAAAGGCGAGGTATGTAACAGTATTTCCTTTCTAATTTGCGGGTTTCCAACGGTATCCACGCTAGAAATAAATTGGCTTAGAATAGGACTTAAATTGCTTACCACCGGGTGCTTTGAGGTAGAAATTAAGGTCGGGTGGAAAAACCAGGGGAAGAGTTGTAGATTCGGCTTGTCTCCAAATTTTCCAACGTTAATAGGAATAGGGGCACAGCTAGCATCC
>JBMYJC010000059.1:0-8318 GCA_049594055.1 Luteibaculum sp.
ACCAAACAAGATCGATTTGATCGTGCCTATCTCCGCATGGCAGAAGTTTGGGGAGAACTGTCCCATTGCAGAAGAAAAAAAGTGGGTGCACTTATTGTTAAAGACGGCATGATAATATCAGATGGCTTTAACGGTACCCCCTCGGGTTTTCCAAATGATTGTGAAGACGAAAACTACGAAACCCATTGGTACGTTTTGCACGCGGAAGCAAACGCCATTACCAAAGTAGCCAAGAGTACAAACAATGCTAAAAACGCCACTTTATACATCACTTTATCGCCTTGCATGGAGTGTTGTAAACTAATATTGCAGACCGGAATTAAGCGGGTCGTGTACTCCAGGCAATACCGAAATGTGGTAGGGCTTGAAATATTGCGCGAAGCTGGAATAATTATCAAACAAATAGAGAATCCTTAATGAAGCCTTATCGCCTGTACATCCCCCTTTTTGTAGCAGCAAGTTTAATCTTAGGTCTATGGTTGGGGTTTTACCTGGCAACTCGAATTCCTTCCAATAACATCGAGTTTATTCTTCCCAGCGCTTCATCCAACAAACTCTCCAAAATAATTAACTACATAGACGAAAACTATGTAGATACTATTGCCAAGGATCGTATTATAGATAAGGCAATACGCACCATCCTACAAGATCTAGATCCCCACTCTTACTACATAAGCAAAGAAGATTTTGCAGCAATAAATGAGCCTTTGGAAGGAAATTTCGAGGGTATTGGGATAGAATTTGTTGTTCGGGAGGACACGCTTTACGTAGTGCACACCATTCCTGGAGGGCCAAGTGAAAAGGCAGGATTACAGCCGGGAGATAAGATTATTACCGTGGAAGGAGATACGGTTGCCGGTGTTGGCATCCAGAACTCTGATGTAATTGGTCTTTTACGTGGCGAAAAAGGTACGCAAGTGAAATTGCAGGTAAAACGCCTGGGCAAAACCGAGTGGATTCCGGTTTCCATAACCCGAGACGAAATTCCCATTTTTTCGGTGGAAGCAGTTTTACCGGTGAACGATACAGCTGGCTTCATTAAAATTTCTCGCTTTGCAAAAACTACTCACGAGGAATTCCGTGCTGCCATGGATTCCCTGGAAAATTCAGTTCCCAATTTCCAACACCTGGTGCTGGATTTAAGAAACAACGGAGGAGGTTTCCTGGATGCCGCAATAAAAATATGTGAGGACTTTTTAGAAGAAGACAAACTCATTGTTTATACCAAAGGGAAGTCCGAAAAGAAACGGGAGTACTTTTCTAAGAAGGACGGGCGCTACAAAAACATTCGTTTAAGTATTCTTATCAATGAATTTAGCGCCAGTGCCTCTGAGATTGTAGCGGGAGCCATCCAGGATCACGATAGAGGAAACATTATCGGAAGGCGTTCTTTTGGAAAAGGCTTGGTGCAAGAACAGCTGAGCTTAAACGATAACTCGGCACTGCGATTAACCGTAGCCAGATATTATACACCAACGGGGCGCTGTATTCAAAAACCCTACGGAGAGGAAATTGCTTACGATGAAGATTATCAAGAGCGCTATTACAGTGGTGAGCTTTTCCACAAAGACAGCATTTTGGTGGTAGACAGCTTAAAATACACTACACCTAAAGGCAAAATAGTGTACGGAGGTGGAGGAATAATTCCCGATGTATTTGTTGGCTTGGATACTACCGGCCGATCTGAAATTTTATCTGCTCTTCTATATACCGGTGTGTTAAACGCTAACGGCTTTAGCTTTGCTAATAAGAACCGCCAGCAATTGGTGGATTTAGGCCTATCAAATTTTATCGATCAATTCCAGGTTCCCGATTCTGTTATGACCAACATGCTTCGTGAGATTTCTTACAGCAAAAAGGCTTTCAAAAAGCTGAGTGTAAACCAACAGGAAGAGATTACCGAGCGTTTTAAATCAACCGTTGCACGTCATATTTGGAATTCTAAAGGGCTTTACCTCAACAGTTTAAAGCGTGATGAAATGTTGATGGAGATGAACTTAAAACCCAAAGTAACTACCTAACCAGGGTAACCAAAGCTTCAAGCGTTTTTTCTTCACCGCCATCTATTCGGTAGCTAACGGTTACAGGATAAGATCCGGGTCTAACTTCTACCCCTTGATAGGTCCCATCCCAGGCTGGATCTTGGTCGGTAAACTCATAGATGAGCTCTCCCCAGCGGTTAAAAATCCGTGTTATCCAGGGCACATCAAATGAAAAAACCGGGTAAAAAGTCTCGTTAAGCCCGTCTTTATTGGGGGTAAAACTGTTGGGTATATATACCTCCCGATTGGGTTTAGCAAACAAGGTTGAAAACAAGGTATCAATACATCCACCTACGTGCTCTACGAAAAGACCGTAGCGCAGGGTATCATTTGAAATAGACAATAAATTACCTGGCAACTTATTCTCTGGGTTGGGAGAAAACCACAACAGAGGTGACCAATTTGCTGGTAAATTCTGGTACAGAAGAACCTCCTCTCCTTCGTAAACGTAAGCAGGAGAATGGCTCAACTCACCTCCACTAATTCTGGTGTATTCGTCTTCAATCTCATCCTGTATCAAATAGGTACAACCCCGTGCATCCTCAATTTCATAGAAGATTCTTCCCGAATTCAATTGGCTGAATTGCAGCTGTTGATACTTTCTTCCAGTACTCAAATCCCGAACTACAAAAGGACTGTGGCCTTCATCCAATTGCAATTGAATGTTTAGGGCCGCGTTCTGCAAATCGCAATATTCTGGTGTAATCTGATAGTTGACTATTGGCCCTTCGGTTGCAGAAATGTTTCCCGTGTACGTACGAGAGCAATGTGGGTTGTAAGCTGTCAATTGGTAGGAACCCGCGCTTAGCCCATTTAAACGTGCCTGATTTTTTACCCCGTTGTTCCAGATAAAGGAATCCACATTTTGTATCTGGGTGAATTCTAAAATTCCATCCACCTGGTCGCAAGCTTCGGTCTGTACCATTTCCAAGCTTCCAAATGGCGCTGGATGGGCTGGTAAAACAATGGTTTCGGAGCGCTCGCACAGCGAGTCACTTATGGTAAATTGATAAGTCCCGCCCTGCAGACCATTCCTAACGAGTAACTGACTATTGTCCTGCCACAACACATTGTAAACCCCAGCCCAGGTTTGGGGTACAATTTCTATTCTTCCATCCTGCTGTTCACATTTCTCTCCTTGTGTAATGAGCTGGTAGCTTAAGTTTAATCCCTGGGGGATAAAAACAGAGTCTGTCACTTCGCAAAAATCATCGCGAAGCGTAAATACATTCCAACCTGCTGCCAGGTTGCTCAGGGTATCAAAATCTTGAAGGAACTCTCCGTTTATTTCCAAACTTGTTTGCCCTTGGCCATCTATTGCACTAATCAAGGCCATACCAGAGGCGGTATCGCAATCGGCATTTTTAATGGCTTGACTTTGCACTTTTAACTCTGGAATGGCAGCAATAACAAAGGGCACGGTTTCTTTGCACACGGCACCTTCCACCGTAAGGAAGTAAACCCCTGGGGCTAGGTTATCTTGAACAAGGGTGTCCCCCATCCCTGGAAAATTCCACGAATAAGTGTAGGGGGCTTCTGGCCCGCTAACTGCAGCTTTTATATATCCATTATTGAGGCCACAGGTTGCGTCTAATTTCTCAGTTTGCGAGATGGATGGCGGCAATGGAAAATGTTGAACCCGAACCGAATCCAAGACCTCACAAAAAGCATCTTTTAATTGGTAGTGGTAAAGCCCCGAATTTAAACCGCTACGGGTAAAACTGTTTGAGAAATTATCCGACCATAGAATTTCAAAGGGTGGAATACCTGAAGGCACTCCATTAATTTCACCATTATCTAAGGCACAGGATTCCTCTTTTACGGTTACAGCTAGTGACGGTAAAACCGGTCTATTTACGCGAATCAAGGTGTCTTTTGTGCAAAACGAATCGGAAATCCTTATGGCATACCAGCCGCTATCCAGAGGAGCAATACTATCGGCTAACGAATTCCCCAAAGTATCGCTTAGGAAGAAAATACCACTCTCTGTAACAGGGTGAAAAGCAATGTAACCGTTGGCTTCGTTGCAGGTGGCTGGTTTAACATTGGCTCTAAACTCGGGCTCTTTAGCAGCCCAAACATCTTCTTTCAATTGGTAGCTGCATAGGCTATCAAATACCCTTACGTTGTATGTGCCTACATCTAAACTATCAAGTACGGGCGTAGAATCTTGTGGGAAACCTTGCCAAACATATTTTTGGTTGGATGATGGGTTACAAGTAACTGCTACCGAACCGTTGTTTAATTCACAATAGTTGGGGGTGGAATTAATTTCTACATCGAAATCGTTAACCCGATCCACAAAAACACTGTCTACAATACTGCAATAATCATCGGTTAATTGAATGGCAAACCAGCCACTATCCAATGCAGTTCTTGTGGAGGAACTAGAATTTCCGTTATCCAGCCATTGAAAGGTGTAACTCTGACTACCACCACTAAAATTCGCTTGGATTTTGCCGTTAGCAGATTCACAATGCGTGGGGTCCGTGGTGAAATCAACTTGGGGCAAACTCAATTCTGGGACAAAAAATTTAAAATTTCTGGTGCAATAATCATCTCTTACCGCCAAGCTAAAGGTGTCCGATTCCAACCCGGTAATGAAGTTCTGATTCCAACCCGGATAGTCCTCCCATGAGTAGCTAATAAGTCCATCCCCTCCAGATATGTACACCTGAATAAATCCTGTGGACTCTTCGCAGTGTTGTGGTACAATTCGTACAGAATCTAATTTTATCTCTGGAATTTCGGGTATTTGAACAAAAACTGGGACATCGCAAGCTTGGTCGCTAACCGTAAAGGTGTAGTTTCCAGGTGCCAATCCACCCAAAGAATCGTTTGTTAGGCGCGTGCCACCCATTCGGATAAAATAGGAAGCATCAAAACTGGTCATGGTAAATTTAACCGCTCCGTTATCTAAGCCACAGCTTGCTGGGGTAACCTGGTAGGTAAAGTGTGGTCTTGGTGTACTGTCAATTCTAATGTCGAAGGTTTCGCTGCAATGTTTATCGGTGGCAACAACGGTGTAATCGCCAAAAGACATATCTGAAATGTAAACTCCAGTATATACCGTATCAAAGCCCTGAATCCAGTACGAATTAAATGGGGGAGTTCCGTTGCTAACCGTAAGTAATGCGGTTCCATTGCGCAACTGACAATCATCCTCGCTGGTCTCGAAACTAAAGCTGGGAACGGGGACCGTACCTAGTTTAGCAGTATCTTTTGTAGTACATCCGCTGGCGTCTTTTACTTGGATTGGATAATTACCCTGTTGCAGGCCATCATAGAGCATCTGGTCGGAATAACTTCCATAACCAAATGCCGACTGGTAGGGTGCCGTTCCCCCGGTGGGGGCAATTTCAACTTTACCCGTGGGTGAATTTCTGCACCCAGAGGGCGTTAAAGCCATGGTAAATTTTAAAGGGCTGGGTTGGGTAATGGTAATGAGGGTATCGGCCTTGCATCCGTGATAATCTTCTATCTCACTCCGGTAATTGCCAATTTTCAGAAAATCGGGATTTTTTATGCTCCCGGCAATGTTTCTAAACTCAAGGGAATAGGGCGCTGTTCCACCATAGGGATTGGCCTTAAAAAAGCCCGAACTATCCCCAAAACACAATACATTCCTGATTTCAGCATTAAATTTTAAGCTATCAGGTTGAGGAACAAATAAGCTATCTCGTACAACGCAGTTGTTCGTATCGGTTAAAACAAAGCTATACCATGCGGAGCCTAAATTCTCCCTCCGGCTATTGGTGCTACCATCTGCCCAGGCAAAACTCACAAAAGGATAAGTTCCACCAAAAGCCTCTACCTCAATGCTACCGTCATTCCCGCCAGGGCAACTTACCGAATCAATCTTCGAATGCACATAAAAGCTATCTGCTTCCATTACATGAAAGCTATCGCGCACCGAGTACCCATAATCATCTATTAGCGTTACCGTATACCAGCCGGAATAAAGGCTATCTCTGGATGCTCCCAAGAATCCATCATCCCAGATAAAGGTGTAGGGGGGCGTTCCATCTGCGCCCGATACCTCAATGGTTCCATCGTTAAACTTAAAACAAGAAACTGGGGTGCTAACTCCGCTAAGGGTTGGCTTGGGAACATTTACCGGTTTTAATCGAGCTCCACTGGCTGGAAAGCCATAGCCATCGTCTCTACCGAAGCCATATACCGACACACTGATGGTTGTATCGGAGGTAATCATGTGAGTTCCCTCTGATACCGCAATTTTGCCTGCATAGTAGCCCGTTCCAGCTATTTGAGTAAATACATTAGGATTGATCAAAGCCCCGTCTATAGCAACTCTACCATTTTTTGCGCGCTTTATGATGTTTACATAATGGAAGGGGAAATACCCAGAAACTACAGTGGTAAAAGTGTAATTGGAGCCCCATTGTACATCGGGAATGGCGTTTACATAAAAGGGATCCGTACTTGAAATAGGAAAACACTGCCCTCCAGTGCACATCTGTACCACCTGTACCGGGTTGCTCGCAACAATTTGAATATTCCCATCGAATTTGTGGTCAATAAAATCGCCTCGCCCACTTAGGGTATATATGGTTCCACCCATATTCACTACCGTACTTGCATAATTACCATTCACCACACGAATGATATCCTGTCCAGGCTTATAACCAAAATCGGTGAGGTAATAGCGGTTTCCCCATGCTGTAGCGGGAACCTGTACCTCCATGATATGGTCGCAATACTGGCAATAACCGAGTTCTCCTAAAGCTGGAACGGTAGCACATTGTGATCCAGAAATTACGACCACCTTATTGTTTGCAGTTATTTGGGTACCGGTTAAATCGTGGGTACCAGATGTTATTCCCAATATTCTATCCACCCGAGCTTTAATGAGAAAAGTTTCACCAGGACCCAGGTTAAATTTTAAGGTATCTCCTTTTTGCTTGCCATTTGCTGGCCCAGAGAGGATAGCCTGAACATTGGTATTGGCCTCTGTTCCCACCACTAAAATTTCAGCGGGAAGCTCGTCCACCAACAACTCACCAACTGGAGTGGGAAAAAAGGTCCCTTTGGGTGCTAGCGCATAATACTCACGACCCAAAGATTGGGTGGGAATGGCCAAATAAGCATCCGATGATTGCGGTGCCTGCGATAAGCCATAGACCGAAATTTCTGCATCAGAACTTACATGGATTCCTGTAGGCTGTACTAGATTTATTTTGTCGGTTGCTATGGTGTAACCGCCATAGTTGACGGGTATATTCACCTTTTTCACCTCGAAGGGAAGCAGGCTTACCTGCGATGACCAACCTAGAGCGGGCATGGATACGGTTACGTTTGCGGTATCTAATCCGGTAACAAATACCTCTTGCACCAGCGTAGCCGGGTTGCTGAAGTTGTGCATAAATCCCACCCAAAAGTCTGTACCGGTGTAATCCAGCCCCTCGAATTTATCTTTGCGCACCCACACCAACCTTCTCACGGTATCGTTTGCGGCAAATTTGTCTCCAGGGTGATCGACCCAAAACTTGATTTCGAAAAATCCAGCAGAATCCAAAGTGAGTGGCTGGTTAAACACAAAATTTTGCTTTTGCCCAGGCTGCATAGTTATGCCAGGAGTCTCCGTAACCACCGAGGAGCCATCAATCTGGTAGTTGATGGTATAATTGTTCCAGTTAGAACAACTGAAGTTTTGGATAAAAATTTCTGGCTGGTGCACCGTGTTGATCATCTCTAAACCCGATGGATTTTTTGCACTGATGGCTTTAAAATCCACCTTGGAGATGGAGTCTAGGTAGAAATAGGTAATGGGCCTTTTTAAATAGACCTCGGCATTAGTGGTAATGCTATTGCAGAGGTTTACACTCTGGTTACTCCAATCATGGAACGAATAGTTGTAAACCGAGTCGGGAAAATTTGCTTGAGTGCCTGCGTTGTAACTGCGCTCATCGGCAAAGTTTTGCACGCAAACTTGCACCAATATATTGCCATCTTTTTCCAGGCAAAATGGACTGTCAAACTCGTGCACATTTACCCCGTTGCCTTCGGTATAACCCTGTCGGTAATACACTTGCTGAAAATTTGCACTTGCCAGAGAATCGGGGTGCATCTCATTAAAGCTGACTTCGGCCAGCGAAATGGTAAAAGCCCGTAACAATGCTGCCTGCTTATTGCGCACATTAAAGCCTATGCCATACAAGATTTTATCGCCTTGCATGTAGGCGTCTAGCTCACTTTTCTTAAACAGGTATACCGAGCGATAGGAAACCGCCTTGTTTGCGTATGGATTGGGATAAT
>JBMYJC010000060.1:0-5479 GCA_049594055.1 Luteibaculum sp.
AAAGCCAGCATTTTGGTCTTTAAATTGCTGGAGTAAGTTTTGGTACCCGATGGCAACTAGAATAATACCGGTTACAAAACATAAAGTCACAAAAGCAAAGCGCAGCCTGTTTTCCAGCCGTTGAAATACAAACTGTTTGTTGGGCAAGTAAACTAGGGCTAAATAAGCTGCTGATAAAAGCAACACAATAAATGCACAAAGGCCTACAAAGTCTCTCCAACTTAATTTGTTGTAGAAACTTACTACCAGGTTGTTTTCACGCTGGTATTGCACGTGGCTTTCAAATTCCGTTTGATTCCGAATAAAGGAATCGATGCTTTCAAGTCTTTTTGGAACTAAAAGATCTGGAGATTTCTGGGCCAGAGTACCGTTTTTATACTGAGCAAAACGAATTTTACCTCTGGGTTCTACTTGCCATGTTTGGTCTGAGAGCAATTTTGGAAAACCTATTTCGGTGTAATATTCCTTTGGTTTTAATACAAACCTTGAGCCCAGAACATCGATATACAGGCTGTCATTCTGCAACAATATTCCTTGTGAATTAGCTGTACCCCGATATGCAACCTGGTATTGGTTTAAATATCCATTTAAAAGGTGTTCCTGGATTAAATTACTAGCATTGCTACTGTCGGTAGAGTATTCAAATTCAACTCCCATTCTTTTCCATTCCTCGCGCAATAAAAAGTGGCTAATCTCCAGGTTGTTGTTGGTTAGGATTTGGTCATTGAGCAGTTCGGCATCCACGCGAATTTTTTTGTCGTGGTATTTTTTAATTGAATACGTGGATCCAAGTGTCAATATTCCTAAACTAATAAGCCACAGCCATTGTGGCAAAACCTTGGATTTAAGTGTAAAGAATAGCAAAGGAGCAAGTGGCCAGAGTACATGAATAAGGTCTACAGGTCCAATCCAATCTGCTACGGGTACATAGGCTATGGTGCTTATTAAAAAAAGCCACCAAAATTTCGCTGGAATTGCTTGGGGTTTATATAGCTTGGATAGAAGAATTAGCAAGGGACTTAATAAAGCCAGGAATGCCGCCCAAAACCCCCAGGCTGAAATTCCCAGCATGGATGGCACATTAATTTCGGGATCCAGGTTTCCATCAAAAATTAAATGGGGAAAGAAGCACACAATCAGAAGGCTCCATAAAAAATAGAGAACCAAACTGGTATGCATGCCAATAAGACTTCTAAGACATAGAAAAGCTAGGTTTAAACTTATTAGCCAGGTAATTAAATGGGCATAACTATAAAGTGGGGAGAAGGAGGCATAAAGTGCTGGACTAACTAGGTTGTCTAAATCAATTAGGTTGATTTGTAGGCTTGGGATACTCAGAAAAACGGGAGGAAATAAAATAATCGCTATTCTCAGTGGAGCTTCCACCTTTAATCGGGGTAGAAAGGGCAGCATCCAACAAGAGATTAATATTCCAAGTAAAAGTAACCAACGAATATTTTGATAGGGCACTTGGTCGTGATGAACAACGTAAATCTTTTGATCATCAATTGTAAATGGATGGCTATTTGGGATGGAATCGAAACTAACCTGCTTAAAAGGAGCGGCTTTTGCGATGGTTTTGCTGTATTCATTCTCTACCCCGAAGTCTCTACTAAGAGTTTTAAACCGGGCAATTAATGAGTCTCCGCTTTGCGTGGTTTTAACCCAAAAGGCACCAGTTTTCCAAAGGTAGATTCCATCCTGGGTTTTGGCATCCAATTCCTCGGGTATATGGCTTTTTGGCCAGGAAATACATTGCCTCTGCTTCCAGGCTATTTGCTCCCAATCATACCCAGATAGATCAATTGGGCTTTTGTAACTATTTGAAAACGGGGTTTTATAGTTAATCCAGGAAAATAGTGAACCGAGAATGGCTGCCAATAGCGCATAGAAAAGAAAGGAAGTCTTGTGTTTTGGCATAAAAAAAAAGGGTCGGCATTTAGCCGACCCTAATTTAGAAATGATGTTGATATGCTTATTGCACGATTAATGGGTGATGTTCTGGGAACCCGGCGCGGTTTGTTGCCACCACGGTGTATATCCCTTTAGCAAGATGTGAAATGTTTACACGGTTATTAATTACATCAAGCTGGATTTCTTTCCCCTCAGCGTTTAATGCAAATGCTGATTTTACTTCTTCTTTAAACTGAAATTCAGTAGTAGCGGGGTTTGGAAAAATTCCACCTTCAACCGTTTTTGGAGCATATTCGGCAATGCTTGTAAGAGTAGGATCTGAGTTGTTCGTTACACCTGTAACGGTAGTTTCATTCTCATCGTAAGACACTGACGCCAGAGGAAATCTTGATTGCGCGCCAATAAAGCTGTATTCAACGGAAACGGTAGTTTCGCTGGCAAATTCCTGCCACTGGCATGGGAAACCTTGAATAACTACAATGCAACCTTCTGTAGTTTCTGTCTCAGTAATTTCTGCGCGCTGGCGAAGTACATCGGAGAAAACTCCAGCTATAGTGGTTAAAGTACCACTACCATCAATAATTGCATCAGTTGAACCTTCTGTAGTAATTCTTACAGAATCTATTTGAAGCCCGTTGAATTCCTGGCCAAAATAGAAGGTTCCACGAGCAAAATGATCGTCTAAGAAACCATCGTTATAAGCTGCTGGGGTTTCAAATTGAGATTGTGGGTTGCTATAACGAATGATGATGGTATCGTCTCCACCGAAAAAATCGGGTAATGCTAGTCCTATTAATTCGAATTTAGAAGCTGATTTAGTGAAGAAAACGGAAGGTTCGCCTGTTGCTTGATCTCCACCAATTGCCATGCTTGCCTGGGGAAACTTATTACCCGCAAAAGCATTCTGTGGTAGAATGATGTCTGATATTTGTTCTATATCAAAGTCAATATCACTTACGTCATATTGTTGCCCAGTTCCAGCTTGGCCTGCAGAAACACCTGCGTTTGGCACGGTATCAATGGCTACAAACTGGGTGAAACCAGGAGCAGGAAGGTTTGATGAATCGGCTACAAATTGTCCGAATACCAAAGCCGTTGAAAGACTTAGGCCAATAGTTAGTAGATTTTTTATCATAGTTAGGTTTTTTAAGGCTGCAAATATCAACAAAGAAAAACCGCTAGCCAAAGGAGAAATTGACTAGCGGTTTGAATCTTATGTAATGTGCTAAATGCTTATCCGTTTAGTGCTTCTGCACCGGCAGAGATCTCTAATATCTCATTCGTAATAGCAGCTTGTCTTGCTTTGTTATATTGAAGCTTAAGCTCTTTTAATAATTCTGATGCGTTATCAGTTGCCTTGTGCATAGCCGTCATACGAGCCCCGTGTTCAGATGCGTGAGAATCTAATAAGGCCTTAAATAACTGCAACTTTATTGCCTGTGGAATTAGCGAAGAGATAATTTCTTCCTTGTTAGGATTAAAAATGTACTCAACCGCTGTTGTTTGTTCTACTTCCTCGTTTTCCTCAGGCAGCATAGGTAATAACTGCTCATTAACTACAATTTGAGTGGCAGCATTTTTGAATTGGTTGTAGATAACTACAACCTCATCAAATTTTTCTGTTCGAAATGCGTCCATCACCTGCTGGCATATCTCGGATGCATTGTGAAAAGACAAATCATCGAAAATGCCAATGGAGTCGTACTGGACTTCCTCCTTACTCAGGATAAAAGGAGTTTTCTTGAAAAAATCGAATGCCTTTTTACCCAGCGGTAAAACCTTGACATCAGCATGGCTATTTTTCTCGATATACGCTCGTGTTCCTTTAATAACTGAGTTATTAAAAGCGCCACACAAACCACGGTTTGATGTAACAGCTATAGCTAAAACACTTTTCTTATTGCGATCAGCAGAAAAAGGCCCCTCACTAATATCTAGGCTCGCAGATACATTTGAGATAATAGCCTTTAGCTTGTTTGCATATGGCCGCATTTGTGTAATTGCATCCTGTGCTCTCTTCAATTTTGCAGCAGAAACCATCTTCATTGCTGAAGTGATCTGGCGCGTAGAGTTCACCGATGTAATTCGCGTACGTACTTCTTTTAAATTCGGCATAATTGCTAGCCTTTTTACTTAGCGTATTTAGCAGAAACTTCTTTCGCTACTTTTTCCAATACTGCGGTAAGCTCGTCTGTGTATTTTCCTTTTTTAAGCTCGTCCAAAGTGCTTCTATACTCTAGATCGAGAACGTTTAAGAAATCTTTTTCAAACTCCTTCACCTTATCCACTGGAACCTGGTTAATTAAACCTTTGGTACCACAGTAAATGATGGCAATTTGGTGTTCTACCGATTGAGGTGAATTCTGAGCCTGCTTAAGGATCTCCACGTTTCTTTGTCCCTTGCTAAGTACAGCCTTTGTAGCTTCGTCCAGGTCAGAACCAAACTTAGCGAAAGCTTCAAGTTCGCGGTACTGTGCCTGATCCAACTTAAGTGTACCCGCTACCTTCTTCATGGACTTAATTTGAGCGGATCCACCAACACGCGATACCGAGATACCTACGTTAATTGCTGGTCTTACCCCTGAAAGGAAAAGAGAAGACTCAAGGAAAATCTGTCCATCCGTAATAGAAATTACATTGGTTGGAATGTATGCAGATACGTCTCCTGCTTGGGTCTCAATAATTGGAAGTGCAGTTAAGGATCCACCTCCTTTTACTTTGCCTTTAAGCGATTCTGGAAGGTCGTTCATTTGACTTGCGATCTCATCAGAAGCGATCACTTTAGCTGCGCGCTCTAAAAGTCTTGAGTGCAAGTAGAATACATCTCCAGGGTATGCTTCACGTCCCGGAGGTCTTCTAAGTAGAAGTGATACCTCACGGTAAGCTACCGCTTGCTTAGAAAGATCATCATAAATGATCAAAGCCGGACGGCCAGTATCTCTAAAGTATTCACCAATTGCAGCACCTGTAAATGGAGCATAGAATTGCATTGGAGATGGGTCTGAGGCATTAGCAGCAACAACCACAGTATAATCCATAGCTCCTGCATCCTCTAAAGTCTTAACAATTCCAGCGACAGTAGATCCTTTCTGACCTATGGCAACATAGATACAGAATACAGGCTCTCCTCTGTCGTAAAATTCTTTTTGGTTGATGATGGTATCAATACAAACTGTGGTTTTACCAGTTTGTCTATCACCAATTACAAGCTCACGCTGGCCTCTTCCTACAGGGATCATCGCATCAATAGCTTTGATGCCAGTTTGAAGTGGTTCGTTAACTGGCTGACGGTAGATAACTCCAGGTGCCTTTCTTTCAATCGGCATTTCGAAGGTTTCTCCTTCAATAGGACCTTTTCCATCAATAGGTTCACCTAATGTGTTTACTACACGGCCAATAATTCCTTCACCAGCTCTGATAGAAGCAATTTGCTTGGTTCTTTTTACTGTATCTCCCTCTTTAATTCCTTTAGAAGGCCCTAGTAAAACAGCACCAACGTTGTCTTCTTCTAAGTTTAAAACAATACCGCGTAAGCCGGTTTCAAACTCAATTAACTCTCCCGATT
>JBMYJC010000060.1:5489-8302 GCA_049594055.1 Luteibaculum sp.
GGTAAGTCCGTATATCCTAGCGATACCATCTCCAACCTGGAGTACGGTACCCACTTCTTCTAACTGTGCTTCAGATTTAAATCCTGAAAGTTGTTCGCGCAGAATGTTTGATACTTCTGCAGGTTTTACCTCTGCCATAATGCTGTGCTTTTAATAATTAGCAACGAAAGGGTTGTTTGTAAATTCTTTTCTAAGTTTTCTAAAAGATCCAAGAACACTGGTGTCCACTTGTTTATCTCCTATTTTCAGGATGAAGCCACCTATAAGTTCCGGATCTATTTGCTCCTCAACATCGAGTTTCTCTCCTTGGTTAGAAATTTTTGCCAGAAGCTTGTCCTTGGTTTCCTTATCCATAGGTGCTGCTGTAATTAGAACCACCTTTTGGATGTTGTTTTCTTTGCGATAAAGCTTGTTGTAAGCATTACATATTTCAAGAAGCAAAGACTCCCGACCTTTTTTAGTAAGGATTTTTATAAAACTCAAAGTAAGATCTGAAAGGGCTTCTTTAAAAACTGCCGTTAAGATGGAGTTTTTCTTGTCTTCCCGAATGATTGGACTTTTTAGAAGAAGCGCTAAATCTTTGTTCTGTTCCAAGGTTTTACTAACCAGCTCAATGTCTGATTTAACCTCCTGGCTCTTGTTTTGCTCAAGCGCTAACTGAAGTAAAGATTTGGCGTATCTATCTGCGACTTTAAGTTGTCCCATTTTTTAATTAGTTAAGCGAAACTTCTTCCGCTAAGTTTTTCGCCAAAGTTTTTTGCTTCTCGGTATCTCCTAACTGATCGCGAAGAATTTTCTCAGCGATATCAATGGAAATGGTTGCAATGTGGTTTTTAAGCTCCGTCATGGCAGCGGCTTTTTCCAGTGCAATAGCTTCTTTGGCATCAGCCATGATTTTTGTCGCTTCCATCTGAGCCTTGTTTTTGGCCTCTGAAACGGTTTTATCGTGAAGCTCCTTGGCTTGCTTTAAAATTTTTGCGCGCTCTTCGTGAGCTTCTTTTAAAAGCTCATCATTACTTGCTTTAAGAGCGGCCATTTCCTTTTTAGCTTCTTCTGCAGCGGAAAGGGCTGAGCTAATGGATTCTTCACGTTGCCTTACCGCATCTAATATGGGTCTCCAAGCAAAAACACGCAATAAAACCAACAGGATTAAAAAGGCTAAACCTGTCCAAAGCGCTAATCCAATATCTGGCGTTACTAAATTCATAATCTTCTAATTAATTTCTTGAACAACAACAAAAGCAAGACCTATAACCAATCGTCACAGGTCTTGCCAATGAATTTACCCACCAAAGAAAGCAGAAGCAACTACACCAAATAGTGCAACCCCCTCGATTAGTGCGGCAGCGATAATCATCGCAGTTTGAATTTTACCAGCAGCCTCAGGCTGTCTAGCGATTGCTTCAGTAGCAGATCCACCGATACGGCCGATTCCAAGACCAGCTCCTAATACTGATAAACCTACTCCAATTGCTGCTAACGTTCCAGTCATGATTTACTGTTATTTGTTGTTTATAAATCCAATTTAATGATGCGCTTCCTCCGTTGCCATTCCTATGAATAGCGCTGAAAGCAGCGTAAAAATGTATGCTTGCAATGCTGCAACCAACAATTCCAACACGTTCATAAATACCATAAATGGTACAGATAGTGCGGACATAGCTACCGATTTAAAAATGAAAATCAGCGATACTAAGCTTAATATTAAAATGTGTCCCGCGGTTATGTTTGCAAACAAACGAACCATAAGGGCAAAAGGCTTGGTGAAAATTCCAATGATTTCTACTGGGATCATGATAAACCACATGGGCCAAGGAACGGGAGGCATAAGAATGTGGCTCCAATAACCCTTATTACCAGAAACATTGGTTAGTATTAAAGTAAACAGTGCAAGTACCAGGGTAACTGCAATGTTTCCAGTTAAGTTGGGCGCCAATACAGGAATAAGCCCCATTAAGTTGTTAATCCAGATGAAGAAAAACACAGTTAATAAGAAGGGCAGATAGCGTTTGTACTTGTCTCCACTAATATTTGGCTTGGCAATATCGTCACGAACAAAAAGTACGATGGGCTCAATTACGCCGGATAACCCCTTTGGAATACCGCCGTTTTTCTGGTAAGAGCGCGCTACCGAAATCATAATAAGCAACAGCAAAACGATAGAAAGAAACATGGAAGCCACGTTTTTTGTTATGGATAAATCTAGCGGAGCAGCGTTTAAGACATTGTGGTTCTCATCGTAGATAAGCTCTCCAGACTCCTCAGTAACATAGATTTTACCGTGGTGTAAAACATAGGTGTTTTCTCCGCGTGTTACAGGAGTTTCGCCATGGTGAAATGCAGAACTGCTGAATACATCCACCTGACCATTGTGCGATACAATAACAGGGAGAGAAAGACTCACAGGATGTAGATTCCCCTCTTTGTCTCTAGAATCCCAAAAATGCCATTCATGTGCATCAGCAATGTGATGCAAAATCATTTCCTTAGGATTAAACTCCTCGCTGTGGCCCTCACCATGATGCTCATTGGAATCAGAAGTAACAGGCTCGCCAGAGTTTGCCCATGCTTGCATTCCAATACTTAATGTAAATATGATTGAGAGAACCTTGATTATTCCAGAAATCCTTAACATTCCTTAAGACGCCTTAAAATCGAGGGCAAAAGTAGGCAATAAAACGGGAAAAAAAACCCGTCAGATGAATTTGTTTATTTAAGCGGTTTTTTTCGGATGGCATGCAAGGTATCCAAGATTAGGAAGAACAAGTAATTTCCTAATACGAGAGGAAGCAATTGCTTTTTGTTCTCCTTAA
>JBMYJC010000061.1:0-8296 GCA_049594055.1 Luteibaculum sp.
AATCTCACGCACAATGGTTTGCACCAACAAATCCATTAAAGCATCTACTTCCTCTTTGGGGCGATTCCAGTTTTCGCTGGAAAAGGCATATAAAGTGAGGTATTCCACTCCTATCTCAGTTGCGGCAATTAAGGTGTTCTTAACTGATTGTACCCCGTTTGAATGACCAAAAATTCTGTTTTGTCCCTGCTGTTTAGCCCAACGGCCATTGCCATCCATAATTATGGCAACGTGCTTAGGCACACGATTAAGGTCTATTTGGTCTTTCAGTGTTTTTTCCACCTTATTAATTATTGTACCATGCCGGACAGAAGTTTTGCTTCTTCTGCACCTTAAAGGTTATCATTACCCCGGTATGGTTGTACCAATCCATATTTCTGGAATCTCCGCGCTGCAGTCCGGTGTTTGTACCATCATTGCCAGCCGGGTCTAAGCTTCGGTCTACAAATGGCCTTTCTTCTTCACTAAAGTTGGCCGGATTTGCATACGTTGTGCTCACGTCATCCAGATAATCGGTATAGGTTCTTCGCATGCCTGTAAACACCGTTATTCCTAGGTTTTTTACCACATTTAAACGAATACCTATCCCAAAAGGGACGGCAAAGTTAAATAATTTATATGGGGAGCCTGAATCTAAGTTCTGCCCCTCTGTGCCTATGGGTTGTAACTCCGTGTATTCCTGAGACCCCGGAGCTAAGGCCTTGGGGTTAAAGCGAAATGCAGAGACCCCGAAAAATAAATAAGGACTAAAGGGATACTTTTTATTGCCTATCTGATAATCGAAATAATTGATCTCAAAAACCACAGAGAACTCTTGAATGCTGCTTCTGAAATGTAAATTTCGGTTTTGCTTAAAAGCTTCGTCAGATAAGGAATCTGCACCTTCTATTCTACCGGTTGAAAAGCCGAAATTAAAACCAATTCTGCGGTTTATGTTGGCGCGATAACTCAAGTGAATGCCCGGAGTAATAGCATTAAAATGCTTTTGATTAAGCTCGCCTAAATAGTAAAAGTTTCCAATGCCAATACCGAATTCCTTGGAACGCAAGTTGCGCAAATCCTGGCCCTGTAGGGTAAAACTCATCCAACCTAAAAACAGAAAAACAAAAAGGCGTGCTAACATGCTGGGGTAATACGGGGCAAATGTCTTATTTATTGTTGGAGTGGCGTTAATTTCTCCGATCCAATCCCCACATGAGTTTATTTCTTAGCGTGTGATAAAAGTTTTGGAAAGGAAGCTTGGCTAACTGAATGTTAAAGTCGGCCTTTTTTACCTCAATGGTTTCATTAGAGCTCAGGGTTGCTGTTCTAGAATCCATGGCCACTAAAAAATTATCGTCTCTGCCTTCCACCCTTAATTTGATGCGGTTGCTGTCGGCTATCACTATGGGCCGCACATTTAGGTTGTGTGGGGAGATGGGTGTTAACACAAAATTTCGGGCATCGGGGACTAGAATTGGCCCACCACAACTTAGAGAGTATGCAGTAGAACCGGTTGGGGTGGCAATTATTAAACCATCTGCCCAGTAGGAATTTAAATATTGATCGTTGATAAAGGCGTGCACGGTAATCATGGACGAAGACTCCTTCTTTAGCACGCTTAATTCGTTTAGCGCAAAATTCTGATCGGAAAACAATTGCTTGGGATGCTCAATCTCCAACAGCGATCTTTCTTCCACCTCGTATTCCTGGTTTACAATGTGCTTTACGGTGGTGCTAATTTCTTCCCGGGCAACGCTTGATAAAAAGCCTAATCTTCCTGTATTGATTCCCAGAATGGGGAGGTTGATGTCTCTAACCAAGGTAATGGCATCCAGAATGGTTCCATCTCCGCCAATACTCAAGAGTAAATCTGGTTTTTCTGCCTTTAAGCCCTCGTGGTCATGAAATTTGGCATAGGAGGGTGGCATTGAAATTTTGTCGTACAGGAATTTGCAAAAGGGATTGTAAATGCAAAGGTTCACATTTCTATCGGCCAGTTTGGTAAACAGAAATTGGATAGCCGGTCCAAAATTGTCTGAGAAGTTTTTTCCGTATACCGCAACCTTCATACTAAATGGCTTTTTTAAAATGTAAATATACCTCCGATTCTCCGAAACGGTTACTGGAGTATTCTACCCTGAATACAAAATCGTAATAGGTTACCACATCCAGGCCTAAACCATAGCCCAATAAAAGCTTTCGGTCCAAGGGATTTCTGTAGCGGTAGAGATCATCTTCGGAGTAGGCTAGATCTGCATAGGCGCCAAAAAATACTTCTATGGGGACGCGCCCAAAACTTGGGTTTTTTACAAAGGGAAGCCTAAACTCTCTGTCTTGTAATAAACCCAGTTTTAAGTGGTTTTGAACTACGATAAATCTTTGAGCTTCAATAAAGTAGAGTTCGTAACCTCTTAAATTTCCTGTTATCCCAAATCCCGATTGAAAAAAGTAGGGAAGTTGTTTGTAGCTAAGGAGTCCGCCTTCCACTCCTGTAGCCCAGTAAAAAAGCTTGGAGATGGGCTTAAAGTAATTGGCGGTAAACTCGGTACTCCAAATGTCGAAGTCGTAGTCTCTGCCGGGGTTTATTCCAGGTTTGCTTATGGATAAAGAACTATACCATCCGCTTAATGGATAACTGGGTAAATCTCGCGAATCAAAAACCAAGAGGACAGATGCTCCAAAGTAGCTCAGATTTCGGTTGCCTAAATAATAGTTTTGCTCCAGCTGCAAAACCGTGTCTACCACCTGCGATTGATTATGCCATAAGGTGAGATAGGAAGTAAAACGATTTCCTGGCCGGTAGTAAAGGTCTACTTTGTTTAACCATTCCTCCCGGATTGACTCCCCCAATTCTGCGTATAGTTTTCGCTCGTTGTCTTCTGTTCCATAGGTGACCTCGTAGCGCTGGTTGTATCGCGTGGAAATCGAAAGTCCGATGGTTTTCTCTGCATTGATGTACGGCTTGTTATAAGCCAATCCAATTTGTTTGTTGTAACCCCATTTAAAGCGCAGCGAAAGCTTTTCTGCCCGGCCCCTAAAATTGTTATGATCTAGATTAAAACCGGCATTTACCCGATTAAAATCTTTGGTTTGCCACCAAATATTAAAGTTAGGATCTGCCAATTCAAAAACTGGAAGAGGCCAAATGTACCAGCGTTCGGTGAGATTGATTTGAATAATAAAGCTGCTATCAGCAAGGAAAATGGGGATTAATTCGGCAAAATTAAAAAGCTTGGTACGCATTAAATTGTCCTGCGAATTAGCTTTAAGGAATTCAATTTCCTGGATGGTATAAGACCTTCCAAGCTCAAACTCTACTTCCCTTAAAACAATGCTTTTATGGGTAACCTTGTTGCCGTTTATTTCAAAATCTGTCAAAGTGTGTACACTTTTTTCCTGGGCAACAGCAAGTGATGCTATGATAAGGCACAGGCTTATAAGTATACTCCGGATCAAAGGGCTACATATTTAAATACTTCAGCAGCGCTTCGTAGCGATCGTTAAGATAGTCCGTATCGTTGCTTTTATCAAAGGTGGCTACAACCGAATATCCGAAACGGTGCAGGGTTTGCAATACCCCACCAATGCGAGTAGTATTGAGTTTAAGCGTTACCTCTACCTCATTTTTCCCTTCTCTTGGTCTGCAATGCGAGTGAATGATGTGGGCATCATTACCCTCTACCAATTGGGCTAGGTGCAATAGGCTGTAATCTTTTGGCGGCATGGTTAACACAATAATTGCTCCTTGGCCACTAATCCCTGTGTTATCGGCAACAAATTTTACCAGATCCTTATAGCTCACTACCCCAATAAAAATACCGTCTGGATCTACAATTGGAACAACAGAAAATTCGGTTTGCGTGAAGATTTTAAAACACTCGAAGTAGTGCATTTGCGCTAAAAGTCGCACTTCGAAATAGTTAGAACTGAGTTTTTCCAGTTTTTTATTGGCTGCTTCTTTTTCTAATAATTCTTTGGCCACTAGTCCCAACAGGTTTCCTTTCTCAACAACGGGCAGGTGTGAGACTCCATAACGATCCATGGCTTTCATGGCCTCTTGTACTGTATCACTTGGATATAGCTCTAAAATATTGGGGTTTACTAAAACAGAGACTAGCATATCTTTCTAACATTCCGCGGCCAATCTTGTTACTTTTGGAGCCGCTGCGCCCGAAATTGACATATTAACGCCACATGACCAAACTAAGTGTAAATATTAATAAGGTTGCCACACTGCGCAATGCACGTGGAGGTAATGTTCCTAACGTATTGCAGGTAGCCTTGGATTGCGAACGTTTTGGTGCTGAGGGGATTACCGTGCACCCAAGACCCGATGAGCGTCATATTCGTTATCAGGATGTCCGAGATCTTTCGCAAAAATTAACGACAGAGTTTAACATAGAGGGCTATCCATCGGATGATTTCTTATTGCTCTCTGAAGCGGCCAAACCTGCGCAGGTAACCTTGGTTCCAGATCCCCCCAACGTCTTGACCTCTAATGCCGGATGGAAAGTTAAAGGCAACGAGCAGCTGTTGAAACAGAGCATTAACCGGATAAAAAATTTTGGTGCGCGGGTTTCCTTATTTATGGATGCCGATTCTACCGAGTTGGCCGAGGTAAAAAAACTGGGGGCCGATCGCATTGAGCTTTACACTGAATCTTATGCCACCGAATACCCTAAAAAGAAAGAAGCGGCAATTGCACCATTTAAGGCTGCTTTTAAAACGGCAAACAGCCTGGGTTTGGGTGTAAACGCCGGGCACGATTTGTCACTAGAGAATTTAGCCTTTCTAAAGCGGGAGATTCCTGGAATTTTAGAGGTCTCCATCGGGCATGCCTTAATTTCTGATGCGCTTTATTTTGGTCTGGAGAACACCATACAAATGTATAAGCGATGTCTGAGGAATTAATTTTTTACAAAGAGCAGGGGCAGGGGCCACCTTTAATTATACTGCATGGCTTATTCGGTTCGTCAGACAATTGGCAAAGCTTAGCTAACCGGTGGCAAGAAAAATTCCGGGTAATTCTTGCTGATGCGCGTAATCACGGGAGAAGTTTTCACTCAGAGGAATTTGATTACGATTTAATGGCTGGGGATCTCAAAAAATTGATGGACCACCTAAACCTGGATCGCGCTTTTATTATCGGCCATTCCATGGGAGGAAAAACTTTAATGAGGTTTGCTCAGCTGCATTCCGCAAGAATTAAGGCTGCTATTGTTGCCGATATAGGCCCCAAAGCTTACCCGCCTCATCATGATGAAATTATAGAGGCCTTTGAAGCCGTGGATTTAGAGCATACCCAAACCCGGAAGGAGGCAGAGGAACAAGTAAAGTCTGTTATTGATGATGCAGGGGTAGTCCTCTTTTTATTAAAGAATTTGTACTGGAAGGAAAAAGGCAAATTAGGGTGGAGGATGAATCTTAAGGTTTTAAAAGAAAAGATTACTGAGGTTACACCAGCATTACCAGACCAGCAGGTGGATTTACCCTTTTTATTTGTTCGCGGAGGGAAATCCAACTACATATTAAATGAAGATTGGCCAACAATAAAAGAGCAATTTGTAAATGGCCATTTGGTATCCTTAAAAAATGCCGGACATTGGTTGCATGCAGAGCAGCCCGATGCTTTTTATCAAACCGTTAATGCTTATTTGGAGCAGTTTCATGACTAGGTTAAGTCTATTTATTTGTTTGTTTTTTACCCAAGTGAGTTGGGGGCAGGATAGTATTTCTACGGCTCAATTAGATTTTGAGCTGCGAGATGGTGTTTATTTTTCGGCTGAGGCATTTGTAAAAAATCGGCCCGATTTGAAGTATGCCAATTTGCGTACTGCAGAAGGAAAAACTCCAACCCAGATTGATATTATTGGCAGTGATTACTTATATGACTCTGCCGGCACCTGGGTGCCATTAAATAAAAGCAGCTTGTTTGGTTTTACCCTGAACGGAACCTTTTACCTGGGTTTTGAGTATCAAAAGGAGTTTTATTTTGCTAGATCGGTAAGTCCAGGTACTCTTTGGCAATTAGTATGTTTGGTTACCACGTATGATACCTACGCTACCTTCGACCCTTATTATGTTGGAGATTACAGAAGGGTTCCAAGCAAGAATATGATTCAACTAATTTTTCATTTCCCATCCCGCAGTACATTTTTGGCAGAGCATAAAACCTTGGCTCCCTTGCTTCGCCAAGATGAGGCGGTGAAAGTGAGGATGGACAAACTATCCAAAAGGAAACAGAAGAAAATGCTGTTTTACCTGCTGCGTAAGTTTAATGAGAACAACCCTGTGAAATTTCCAAATTAGGGCACTTTTTTCAGATGTATTCCAACTGAAAAATGAGAAAAAAAAAAGCGGCATTTTGGCCGCTTTTTTATTGGATATAGGACGAAGGTGCCTACAGGTTTAATAAAATCTCCTCTGGGGCTTTTCCTCCAAAAATTATTTTGGTTGGATTTTCTATCATCTCCTTAATCTTAACCAAGAATCCAACTGATTCTTTACCGTCAATAATTCTGTGGTCGTAAGAAAGTGCGACATACATGATCGGTCTAATCTCCACTTTGCCATTAATAGCCACCGGGCGCTCAACTATATTGTGCATCCCTAATATGGCCACCTGTGGAGGATTAATGATAGGCGTACTCATCATAGACCCAAATACCCCTCCATTGGTAATGGTAAAGGTTCCACCCGTCATTTCATCCACCGATAACTTACCATCTCTTGCTTTAATGGCAAGGCGCTTGATTTCTTTCTCTATATCGGCTAGGGACATTTGCTCTGCATTGCGCAAAACGGGAACCATGAGGCCTTTAGGTGAGGATACGGCAATACCGATGTCTGCGTAGTCGTGGAAAATAATTTCCTTTCCATCAATCTGTGCATTTACCGCAGGGAAATGGTTTAAAGCTTCTGTAACTGCTTTGGTAAAAAAGGACATAAAGCCCAAGTTAACATCGTGAGACTCCCTGAATTTATCCTTGTACTGAGAACGCAAGGCCATTACGTTGCTCATATCTATTTCGTTAAAGGTGGTGAGCATGGCCGTTTCGTTTTTCACGGAAACAAGGCGCTCTGCTACTTTTCTACGCAACATGCTCATTTTCTCTCTGCGCTCATCGCGGCTTCCACCCCAACCTTGCACGGGTGCAGAGCTAATACCTGCAGCCATTGCAGCAACCACATCCTGTTTAGTTATCCTGCCGTCCTTGCCGCTACCATTGATTTGATTTGCAGCAATTCCGTTCTCATCCATCAGTTTTTTAGCAGCTATAGAGGGATGTCCAGTGGCATATGATTTCTCCGAAGAACTTTTCTCTTTTTCAGAGGACTCTTCCTTTTTAGAGGGCATAGGGTCGGGCTTCGATTCTTTTTTCGCCTCCGTTTTTTCCTCTTTTACCTTTTCTTCTTTTTTGCTACCGCCAGCTGGTGCTTCAGCATCTGTGTCAATCTCACAAACTACCTCGCCAACTGCCACGGTTTGCCCTTCCTCGGCAATTAATTTTATAGCCCCTGCAACTTCGGCTGTAAGTTCCAAGGTGGCTTTGTCTGAGTCTATTTCACAGATCACCTGGTCCTTTTCAACGTAGTCTCCATCAGATACTAGCCATTGGGCAATTTCTACTTCTGATATGGATTCTCCAGGGCTGGGTACTTTTAGTTCAAATGCCATGTGGGATTATGCTTTTACAGTTTCTAAGTGATTTTTAAATACAGTTTCTATCATTACTTGCTGGCGCTTGGCATCTCTTTTTGGAGATCCAGAGGCCGGGCTCGCACTGGTTTTTCGTGCAATCCACTCTAAGTCGTAATCTCTTAATTTTCTAAGGAAGAAGCTAAGTGCACCCATGTTTTCGGGTTCTTCCTGGGCCCAAACAAAGCGCTTGGCGTTTTTGTATTTCGAGTAAACGGCATCAATTTGCTTGTAAGGTACAGGATACATTTGCTCTATGCGAACAAAAGCCATACTATCCAATTCCAATTCTTCCGCTTTGTTGATTAGCTCGTAGTACAACTTACCTGTACAGAAAATTACCTCCTTAATTTTCTTAGGATCAGCTTTCGGATCGTCTATTAATTCCTGGAATTCTCCCGATGCCAGCTCCTTCATACTAGAAACACATTTGGAGTGCCTCAATAAACTCTTGGGAGAAAGTACAATTAATGGTTTTCGGTAATTCCGTTTAATCTGTCTACGGAGTGCATGGAAAAAGTTTGCGGGAGTTGTGCAGTTTACAATCTGCATGTTTTCCTCGGCACAGAGGGTTAAAAAGCGCTCAACCCTGGCAGAGCTGTGCTCGGCCCCCAT
>JBMYJC010000062.1:0-5824 GCA_049594055.1 Luteibaculum sp.
CAAATCTTTTGCAGCCTTCTGTTTGATTTCTTGTAGCTCTGTTAACGTCTTCTTGATTGCTTTATCATTCCGTTCTTTTATCTCAGCCATCTCTTTCTCAGCGCTTTCAGCCATCTCGGGGTGCTCGCGAAGAAACGCCTCACGCATCTCATACTGTGCACACCAATCCTGTGCTAAAAGCCCATTAGAAAAAGCGATTAACGCGGTTAACAACAGGGTAAAAATTCGCATAATTATAACTGTTTAATAATTCTAGGTTGGCAAAAGTACCAATTCAAGACCCTATGTACGGAGTAGATTGGATGAACGGTTACTAAATTGTTAATAGATTATTGTAAACACAACCGAAAAAATCTGACGAAATGCTAAAATCCAACTATGAAGAGCGCTACTCCGCTCGAAGAACCTCCCGGATTATTTTTAAAGACTTTATCTGGGTAAAATTTGCGTGGTGGAAAGCCAGGTAACCCAGTAAAAAATCCAACACAGGAATTCGTTCAGATTCGATAATCTGTTGCGTAGAGGTCTTTATCCAGCGCTGAAAAAGTTCGAGGCCAGGATGAAGGGAATGGGGAAGGTTGTCCTTTTCTTCAACACTGGGAGATAATCCTAAAGCCTTACACAGCATCAACACAAATTCCAATGGAATAAGGCCGGGTTCTGCTGAATTGCTGATCTCCTTACTTATATTGTTCACCAACTCAAATGCCTCAGAATCAGATGGTTGAACTACAGCATATTTCCACACTATTTCAGCAATAAACATGCGGATATTGAGCTTAACTATATCGGAATCCATCCAATCATCTACCCGCAAGGCATTAAACGATTTTAACATATGTATTCCTCCAGATTTGGAAGGATAATAGACGAGCTCAACCTTTGCAAGTGGTGATTTTAAAATTCCCACACTGCCCTTTTTACGTTTTTGTCCTCCCTTCAGGATAAAGCTCCTCAAGGATTCGTCTTCACAAATGGCATGAAAAATTAAAGAGCTATCGCCTTGTGCCTGGCAGCGTAAAATAAAGGCTTTGGACTTATGCATTTTAGTTTCTAATCACGAGGACGCGATCTACAATGCTTTCCGAACCATCTGCATTGGTGGCTAGCAACAAATAAACTCCAGACCCCACCTGGCTTCCATCAAAGGCTTTTAAATCCCAGGTAGCTCGACCCCCTAAGCTTTCTATTTCAGCTACCAGAGACCCATCGGTTCGGGTGACTTTAATTTGTGTGTCCCGAACAAAGCCATCAATAGTTAAATTCCCAAAATAGTTTGGCCGAATTGGATTTGGATAAATATTTAGGGAAGAGATGGACTCTTTAGCTGGGATAGCATCCGTTTTAAAAGATTGTAGTCCTGCCGAGCTTAAAACAAATAGCTCTCCTGATTGAGGCAAAATCGCCAGATCAATAATTTCGTTGCTTAACAAGGGGCTATTCTCTGTGGTAATGTGCTGCACCTGTTCAGTAACATCAGGCGAGAAAAGGAAGATTC
Organism: Luteibaculum sp.; assembly: GCA_049594055.1. Lineage (GTDB taxonomy): Bacteria > Bacteroidota > Bacteroidia > Flavobacteriales_D > Luteibaculaceae > Luteibaculum. Next base: position 1,499 of record JBMYJC010000062.1, read on the forward strand.
CAGAGTTTTGAGTAGCGAACCATTTCCTGTTTCCCCCATCGATTTCAATATCATTTATTTGCTCTGTTTCTAATACTATCTGTACGTTTCCATCCTGCTCAATAAATATTTGCTGAAAGCGCGGGGTGGACTCCGTATCAAAAATAAAATTGGGGTTGTACAAGACTGCGGGACCTCTGGATGTTCCGATCCAAATTGCGCCGTCTAAATCTCTTGCCACCGAAAGCACTCGATCATCTGGTATTTGTTCCGCATTCTGTGAAAAATTCCTTGACTGGTACTGAGTTGGATCCTCAAAGTTTGACCCAAAGGCAAATGCAAAGAGACCATTTCCTCCTTTTGTAATCCAGATTTGGTTTTCTGGTGTGATAATGAAGTCCTTAACGGTAGAACCAGCTTCACTGCCATAGGATGGCCCCACATTTACTCCAACCCAGTTACCATCGGGCTTAAGCACCTTAAATATTTCGCTGGAGTAGCTATTGGAAACCCATAAATTCCCATTTCCATCGTACTGGAGATAACCACTATTAACCTGAGTATTAAATGCTTGTCTAACTTGAAGAGGGCTGTTATTGGTGAAATACAGTTCTTGGAAACTGTTGTTTTTAAAGGCCAATACACCGTCTCCCCAACTACCCACATGAAATTCATTGGCGTTCCTTGCAGCAATTTGCAGAAAGTCAAAAAGGGTATCGCTTTTAATGTCTTCCGGTTTAATCTGGTTGTTATAGTTTTCCCAAACCCCTTGATAGTAGCGATAAAAACCCCTGTGAACAAAGAGGTTACTATTTTGAGCATTGATTCCACCTCCAGTTAAAAACAATGCATCGTCTGAAGTTGCCGTTAATTTGAAGCCAATGTTGTAAAAGGGTGAGTTTCGGACAATTACTTCGTAACCAGAATTATCTGCTTTCGCAAATCCAGCTAACGTAGTTCCTATCCAATATTGGTCTGGTGCCACCTCAACCACGTCTAAAAATTCGTGGTAGTAACCAGCTACTGGTATTTCCATCGAAATATCAACGGTTCTATTCAAATTGCCGTCATATCCCCTCAATCCAAATCGCCTAATCAAGAGTAATTCATCTTGATAGGATTTTAGCTTTACCCCTTGGTAAAAGCTCATGTCCGACAACAATTTCCAACCCTGGCCCTCATCTTTGAAGTAGAGGGAATCTTCTGGGTAAACATCAGAGAAATAATTGGTAAATAAACGATTGCCAACCCTTTCAATCTGATTAAACGGGAGATTTTGGACAGGCCCGGACATGGTGGAATCTAAACTCCATACCCTAAAATCTCCGAGGTTGACACTTCCATTATTTGGGGCTCGATATATTCCTTCATCAGTTGCAGCATATAGCGTATCATTAAATTCTGCGACATCATTTACCGACAGGGTTTTTTCTTGTGTTTGGAAGAAGTAAGAATCTAAATTTAAACCGGTTTCCAGGCTTAATAAGGTTATTCCAAAATCGGTTGAAAAATAGGCCGTTCCGTCTCCGCGCAGGGTGATTTCATTAATCCGAGTGGATCCAATTATTCCCTTATTCACAATATCAGGCGCATTGATGATTCCACCCTCCTTTATTAGGTCTATGTTTCCGTTCTCATAGGCCACAACCAAGGTTTTAGAGTTCTCGTCAAAAGCAATGGTGCTGATTTGGACATCTGATAGACCTTCCACACGGCCAATCTGATCGAAGCTGTTATCGCTTAAATCGTAAATAACTATTCCTATTTCCCCCGCTCCATAGATTTTGCCATCTCCATGTGCTATAGACTGAATACGGTGAAATGAATAATGATCTTTCCATTCGCCAACCCGTAGTCGACTCTGGGAATAAATACATACAGGAAAAAGAAGTAATACAAGCAAAAGCTTGGCGTATTTCATTCGATAAGTTTTGCGCTAATAACGTAAAAGTTGATTTTTTGTGATGACCCTATTTTTATTCCCTCCCTGGACTTGTGTTTTTTCAAAATTGTAAATCCAATTTCTTAGCGCATTTTCCTCCCACTTCGGAACACATCATTTGGTTTTTCCTAGTTACATTTCGGCAAACCTTTACTATTATGCTAAAAAATCCTTTTTTATTCTTTGTAATCATGCTGTTTGTGGCGGCATGTAGCAAGAGTGACCTAAAAGAAAAACCGCTAGAAAGCCTAGAAAAAAGCAAGCTACTAGATGGTAGCTCCCAGAGCACTTCAGATCGCTACATCGTAAAATTTAAGGAGAGTCTTCTTCCCAAGAGTGTACTTTTTAACAAGCTAAGTTGGGAAGAATCTCAGGCGCGAGTTAAAAATGTTATTCACCCCCTTTTGACTGAATTGGGAATTGACCCCAAGAAGGTAGTTCACACGTACTCTTCGGTTTATCCAGGAATAGCCCTACCCTTGGAGGAACCCGAATTAAACTTGTTGTTAAAACATCCCCTTGTAGAAATTATTAGCCCAGATGAAGTCATCACAATTGACAGTTTTGAGGAAAAAGAGAATCCGCTAGACTTTAGCAAAGCTCAAAATATCCCCTGGGGTGTTCAACGTGTAGGGAGTGCAGATGGAACTGGTAAAACGGCTTGGGTAATTGATACAGGGGTAGATCTAGACCATCCAGATCTAAATGTTGATGCCCTAAGGTCTCAATCTTTTGCCACAGGAGATGGGACTTTCCTTGCCAATGGTGGTGATGACAACCATGGACATGGAACCCATGTGGCGGGTACCATTGGCGCATTAGATAATAACCAAGGAGTACTTGGTGTTGCCGCAGGTGCCACCATAGTTTCCGTAAAGGTTCTGGGTGGAAATGGTTCAGGACTTATTTCTGATGTGATTGCAGGTGTAGATTATGCCGCAGCTTTGTCTTTGCCGGGTGATGTTGCCAATATGAGCTTGGGAGGGCCGGCAAATACCTTGATAGACCTAGCGGTTCAATCGGCCGCGCTAAGTGGAACTTGGTACATACTTGCCGCAGGAAATGACAGAATTGATGCTAACATGGCCTCTCCTGCCCGGGTAAATGGACCATTTATAGCTACGGTTTCTGCATTTAGATCTGGTGATCGTTGGGCGGGATTCTCCAATTTCGGAAATCCGCCTATAGACTACAGTGGGCCAGGCCAGGGTATATATTCCACCTTTGTTAATGGTGGATACCGAACTTTAAATGGAACTTCCATGGCAGCTCCACATATTGCCGGCATTTACCTAATTAAAAACGGGGCGCCTAATGTGGGCGGATTCGTTTCTAATGACCCAGATGGAAACCCAGATCCTATTGGGGTTTTATAAAGAAATATTTTGAGCACAAAAAAGGGTCTGCAAAATGAATGCAGACCCTTTTTCTTATACATTAACTGGGTTAGAAGCTAAACTTAATTGGAATGGTATAGGCAACCGATACAGGTTCACCATCTTTCTTTCCTGGCTCCCAATTTGGCATATTACTTATAACCCGTAAGGCCTCTTCATCGGCCTCAGTTGCAAATCCTTTTTTAACCTTTGCATCTCTTACCTTACCGGTTTTGTCGACCACAAATTCCACGAACACAGTACCTTCTAATTGATCTGCCTCTACAGCCTTAGGGTACTTTATTTCATTGCCAAGATATTCCGAAAGGGCCAAATTGCCTCCTGGGAATTCCGGATTAACATCCAAGTCTTTCATTTCCACAAGGCTTTGGTCACCCTTTACCTGGTTCTCCACGGGTGTTAGCTGCTGTGCCTCTTGTGCAGTTTCTTTTTCAGAACAAGCGGTATTCACCAATAAGGTAATCATTGCTGTTACTCCAGTAATCCAAATGGCTCGGGTCCAAGCGCTTTTCATTTTTCTTTCTTTTTTCATCATGGCTATTCTATTTATGATTTGACTTTTTAATGCAAAGGGTTGGGCTAGGGGCAAATTCCATTTAAGAAGCGCGTTTTTTATCAGAACTTCCCGGTACGAATTATCCTTTTGGTCAAGAATTTCATCCACCTCTAATTCATGTGTTTCTTTTATCCAGCGGGAGAAAAACCACAAAACAGGATTCCACCAAAGTACGCTGAGTAAAAGGGCCATTATCAAGTTGTCTAAACTGTGTAAACGCCTCTGATGCAGCTCTTCATGTTCAACTATTAGGGCATCGCAGTTTGGGTCTGGAATAAATACCCAGAAAAAAGTAAAAGCACTCTTTATTTGAGGGTGTAGGATTACGCGTTTTCCTTGCACATGGCCAATGGTTCCGGAAATTCTTAGGTGAACTAAACGCGCAATTCCAACAATGTAAAACAAGCCGATGGCCAGTGTAGGCAGGTAAATCAAATCCTTCCAAATCTGAG
>JBMYJC010000062.1:5837-8258 GCA_049594055.1 Luteibaculum sp.
TGGCTACGAAAAAAGATATTAGCTGTTGTAGATTATCCATCTTGCTTGTTTTTTAGTTCATTCAATAGCAGCTCTAGCTCCTGAATACTCAAATTTTCTTCTTCCACCAGGTGAGCAACCAATCGTTTATTGGAATTTTTAAAAAAGCCCTTTACCACTCTAGAAATGCTTGCCTTTGTGTAATCCTTTTGCTTTATGAGTGGGAAATAGCGGTGAGTTTTCCCAAAGGCCTCATGCGATACAAATCCCTTTTTTTCTAAAATGCGCACAATCGTAGATACGGTGTTGTATGCTGGCTTTGGATCGGGGAAATCCAACAAGAGCTCTTTAACAAAGGCCTGTTCCCTTTTCCAGAGGTACTTCATTATCTGTTCTTCCGCTTTTGTTAGTTCCATGCCGCTAATATAACTAATTTTTTAGTTATTCAACTATTGTCTTAGTTTTTATTCTTTGTCGCTTCATCCAAGCTTTCTGTCCCTTCGTCTGATTTAACCGATGCTTAAAGCCATTAAGGAAGAGCTTTGATAGAAAATGAAATGGGATGGAAAACAAGTTTAGCCTCTCCTCTGACATGGTCCGCTACTTAGCACCAGCGGAGTTTGAATTACTTATACGCTCCAAGCCAGATTGTATTGTTTTAGATGTAAGAACCGCGGAAGAATATGCCCAATACCACCTTCCAAACGCAATCAATATGGATATCAGTAAGGTGGATTTCACAATCCTCAGCGATCGCTTTGATAAGGAGTGGACCCTTATGATATATTGCTCCAACGGCCGGAGATCTCAAATTGCAGCTCGATACCTTTCCCAAATGGGTTTCTCGGTAATCTACCTATTAAACGGTTTAGGGGCCCTTGCAAAAATTGTAAATGAGTGAATTCTTAGCTGCCATTAATATCCCGTGGCTTTCAACAAATAGCTGTTGTAAACCCTTCCATTAAAACCTCAAAAACATGAAGCTCCCACTTAACTTTGGAGGAACTCAATAAAGTGCTTCATGGAAATGGCCGAGATACAAAAACCCATGCCGCCAAAAGGCGACAACCCCGAAACCTGGAAAGTAACCATCCGCGCCTTTAATATGGTGTTTGAAAATGTAGTTTTTGAGGGCTATTCTAAACGACAATTGGATGAATGGGTAAAGCATGAAATTATCGACACCGCTGAGATATCCAACGTAGAGCGCATTGGTTTAACCGAGCAAGACGAAGCCAGCCAACCCAGAAGCAAACACGAAATCCTTAGAGACCTTATTGAGGAGAAGCTTGATTTTTACCAGAATCAGATAAAAAATTTAAAGCAGGTTATAAAAGAGAGCGAGCAACAAGCTTCCATTTTTGGTGATGATGACAAGTACAATCAAGCGCGTAAAAGAGACATTGAGCGCTATGAATTTTTGCACAGCGAATTAATGAGCCTAAAAGGAAAAGAATTTATCATCAAAGACTAAGGCCAAAGAGCGCAACTGTCTTTTCGTAGGCTTAAATGCCCAAATCCTCGATAATTGAACTGCACTACTCCATTACTTGTGTAAGTTAAGGCGACTTATTCGCCTATATGATTGCCAAGGAAAAAACTACTCTACCCTTCATCCCCACCGATATTACGGTTAATGAGGATGAATTTGGTTACAATTGGTTCGATGAAGACGGCATTTATGTGAGTTGTTCTAAACCGAATGCCCCCGGTCCAGACCTAAAAGCCCTCAAAGAATCTGAGCAGAAATGGCTAAAAAGCCATGGAGATAAAAAAATCTGCTGGTTATGCCATATAAACGAAATTCAGCCTTCCCCTAAAGAGGTTAGAGATTATATGGCTGAAATCCTACCCAAGTACATAAAAGCGCTAGCCATGGTAAGTAAGTCCCCCCTGGGACGGATGGCCGCAAACATATTTTTCCGCATAAAATCTCAGCCCTATCCGGTAAAAATGTTTCCGGATCAGGACACGGCCAAGACTTGGCTGCGCCAATACCTGTAACTTAAAATATACAGTGTAAATGGCCTCTTCTACCTCTTTAGATATAAACCAGCGACTAAAAAGTGCCCTACTAAATGGATACTTGGATGCTAGTCACTTTCCAGAACTGGATGAAGAAACCATAAACCTACTTAACGGCCAACAAAAAAGACTTGAGTCTGGGGATTTGCACAGACTTAACGAAATCAATGATTTAATAGCCCAATACTGTACTCTGGACTTTTCGAAAATTGCACCAATTACTTCCAATGAAGACCAGATAGACGCCATTGCCTTAGGCCTTAATACCCTGCGAGAAGAATTTGAACACAATATTAGCGAGCTTGAAAAAAACCAAGAGTTTTTGTTAATGGCTCAACGTCTGGGAGGTATTGGCAGCTGGTCTTACGATGAAAAAACAGGCAAGTCAGAACTAACCAAACAACTGCTTGAAATTTA
>JBMYJC010000063.1:0-2697 GCA_049594055.1 Luteibaculum sp.
ATCGCAATGTACAATTAGCAAGCTGGGCGGCATTAGACTTGGCAAAATCCACCCCCATAAAAAAAACTTGTGGCCTTAATGCAGGCTCTAGCCGGGGAAATACGGGCAAGTGGGAAGAGAGCTTAAAAAAATTTTACGCTGGGGAGCCAATTCCCCCTCAGAGTTCTCCGCATACCACGGCAGGAAATTTAGCCAGCTCGCTTGCTCATTTTTTGCAATTGGAAGGCATAGCTTTTGAGCATAGCATTACCTGCAGCACCTTTGGACATGGCTTAGCTAACGCAGCGGCCTGGTTAAACTCCAACATGGCAGAACAATTTGTTGTGGTAGGCAGCGAAGCACCTTTAACCCCATTCACCTTTGCACAAATGGATAGCTTGGGGGTATATTCTCAGGCTTCGGCCAATGAAAAACTTCCATGCCGTGCCTTAGAAAGCAACAAAAAGGCTAATTCTATGGTGTTAGCTGAAGCGGCCATTGCCCTGTGCCTGGAAAAAAACAGAGGGCAGAGTACATTTGTAATATCCTCTATAGGTTTTGCTAAAGAAATAAGTCCTTCTCCATCGGGCATGTCTAAAAATGGCGAAGTGTGTGCCCAGGCCATGTCAGAAGCTTTGCGTGGAATAGATCCCCAAGATGTAAGTGCCATTGTATGTCACAGCCCGGGTACCATTCAGGGCGACTCATCAGAAATGAGGGCATTGGAAAATGTTTTTGGAAAAAACATTCCCGCACTTACAAGCAACAAATATTTAATGGGCCACAGCTTTGGTGCCTCGGCTGGAATGTCTGTAGAAATGGGACTTTGGATGCTGGAAAACAGGGCTTTTCAAGCTCCAGAATACCTTAATCAAGAGCCTCCAAAACACATGAATCGAGTTTTGGTAAACAGCATTGGTTTTGGTGGAAATGCAATTTCTATCCTCTTAGAACGCAACCCAGCCTAGAAAGGCGTTCAAATTTCGGTCACAATGTTTATTTTCGCTCGACTATGACAGAAGTACGCACAAACTGGACTCGTCAAGAAATAGAGTCGATATACAACTTACCCTTATTAAGCTTAGTATTTAAAGCGGCAGAGATCCACCGCGCCAATCACACCGAGAACGAAGTACAGGTTTGTACTTTGTTGAGCATTAAAACGGGAGGTTGCCCAGAAGACTGTGCATATTGCCCTCAAGCAGCGCGGTATTCAACTGATGTTAATGTCCACAAGTTATTGGATAAAAAAGTGGTGTTAGCCAATGCCCAAAAGGCAAAAGATGCAGGGTCCACACGTTTTTGCATGGGAGCTGCCTGGAGAGAAGTACGCGACAACCGCGACTTTGACAAGGTAGTTGAGATGGTGCAAGAGGTGAATGACATGGGCCTGGAAGTTTGTGCTACCCTGGGAATGATCAATGAAAATCAGGCCAAAAAATTGAAGGATGCTGGTTTGTATGCCTACAACCACAACTTGGATACTTCTGAGGAAAAATACGGAGACATTATTTCCACAAGAAATTACGATGACCGCCTAGATACTTTAGGTAACGTTCGCAAAGCAGGGCTTACTATCTGTTCGGGTGGAATTATAGGATTAGGTGAGAATGACACGGACCGTATTGGCATGTTGCAAACGCTGGCTAACATGGATCCACAACCGGAATCTGTGCCCATTAACAAATTGGTAGCGGTGGAAGGAACTCCATTGGCTGAGCAAGAGGAGGTTCACATCTTTGAGATGGTGCGCATGATTGCTACTGCGCGTATTTTAATGCCTAAATCCATGGTACGCCTTTCTGCTGGAAGATTAAGCATGACGGAAGAAGGCCAGGCAATGTGTTTTATGGCAGGTGCCAATTCCATTTTTGCTGGCGACAAACTGCTTACCACTCCAAACCCTGCTGAGAACGAGGATATGCAGCTATTTGCCAAACTGGGTTTAAATTCACGTCAATCTTTTAAGGAAGGAGACGCCCCACAGCGAAAATCTGCTTGCTCCATGGCTGCAACTGAGTAAGAGATTCTACGAATTTTTCCTTAGAGCTAGGTCGCCTTTCCTATGGTTAATAGATGCATAAGGAAGAATCCAATGCAGTTCTAGCTAAAAGTTATTTCCTAGACATTACTAGGTTTTGAGTGGCAACTCGCTATGCTATTAGCTTGGTGTTATTGGCTACCTAGTTACCTCGTCTCCAAAAAAAGAGGGAATCTCATTCCCGTATCTCTTTCCGGGCAATTGACCTTAGGGACCATTGTGTACGGTTTATAGGTATTTCGTGCTGTGTTCCCATACATCCTAGTGCTTCTCAGCTTTTCACCTTCTCACATACTCAACTTTTCTTCCATATATCTACCGATTTAAACTCCTCAATGCCTCGACTGTCGAGGATTATTGCAAAGGGTTGCCCCAGAAAAAAGGTTCAATTTTTTTACCCCGGGCACAGGCAACCCCTCTTGGTCTAATTTTCAAAATCTCAGGCTTCTTTCTTGGAAGATTCCATTGATAATCACCTTTTATTGTTCATCTATTTAGAAATCAAGCCCACAGTTCCAAACTTTAAGAATATTAAATAAACTATTAAAAAATATTTTTACAGTGATCAATTTTATAAAAATATTATTAAAAAAAAGAAAGATCCAAGAATAATTAATGAATACAGGAATATACTAAAATATAAAAATAAAATTAAGTTTGTATTTCAAAATATTCCA
>JBMYJC010000063.1:2707-8239 GCA_049594055.1 Luteibaculum sp.
TGTGAGCAGTACGACGACCACTGGTTAATCGAATAAGAATCTCCACTGGGCGACACTCGTAGCAACCGCTTTTTCTAAGATGGGTCTTTAGACCAAACACCCTAATAACCAAAACCATCCTACCATGAAACTAAAGCAACTCCTTTATGCTACTGGCATATTATTACCTAAACTTTTATTCCCTCAAATTTTTGATGGATCCCAAATAGTCCTAAATACCATTGGAGACAACCCTACCGGAGCAATTCGAGATGCCGTACCCATAGACTTTGATGGAGATGGACATATGGATATTGTAGCTGTAGACATAAATAACGATGCCATAGTCTTATTCCGCAACAATGGAGCCGAATCCTTTGAAGCAGAGATAATAAGTGAGCAGATAGAAAATCCTAACGATCTCATTGTTTTGGACCAAGACCGAGATGGCGACCTCGACATTATTTGCACGTCAAACGATCCAGATGGGGTATTCTGGTTGGTATATGATCAAAACACAGGAACATACTTACCCAACCAAATTTTAAGCGGTTCCGGAGAACCCGATGCCATTGTGAGCGGAGATGTTGACGGTGATGGAGATTTAGACCTTGGCTTTGTTGCCACCAATAACAACAGGTTTCTATGGTTGGAATATGATGGCCAACTTGGTTTTACTACCCACAATATCAATTTTCTAAAATTTAAACCCAACGACCTCATCCTAACGGATTTAGACATGGATGACGATATGGATTTTGTTGTGGCTTACGATGGCGCAAATGAATTTTGGATCTACGAAAATGATGGACAACAGAATTTTGAAGACCATTTATTGGATGATTTCCAAACCGAGGGTGCTGTTCATGTTTCCAGCGGAGATATTAATGGCGATGGCTTAACAGATTTAGCCACCTCTTCTTATTTAGATAGCACACTGGCCATTCAATTAAACACAGGTGGCATTAATTACACTCGCGTAGTAGTTTCAAACACCATGCCTGTTGCTAAAACCAAACTATTGGATTTTAACAAAGATGGAAGAACAGATATTCTTGCATTGGCTTATCCTCCTGGATTTTCTGAGGAACAATCCTATCTGGTTCTATACACACAACAGGAAGATGCATCCTTTGAAGCGGACACGCTATTAAAAGATCTAGGGGCCACTTTTGACTTTCTATTAGCAAACATAGATGGAGATCTGGATGATGACATTTTATACTGGGGCAACGGACTCTATGAAACTGGTCTGTTTTGGCATGAGTTTAATGGTCAACAACCCATTCAAACAAGGAGCATTACTCAAAACGGAACTAGAGGCCCTGAAAAATCTATCCTCGTTGATATCGATTGGGATGGTGACATGGATATTGTAAGCACTGCACGTGAATTCAGTTTGAACATAACCCTATTGAGAAACAATGGTAGAAATGAATTTTCCGAGGAAGTTCTTTATTCCAATAACTCTTTCAGTTTGGGTATTCAGGTGGTAGATTTTGAGAAGGATAATTATCCCGAAATAGTAGTGTCTGACTTTTATAACAATGAGGTTATTTTATTTGAAAATGATTTTGGGTTTGAGTTTAACATCAAAAGCTTAATCAGCACTACAAATCCCATTACTGTGGATACGGCCGATGTAGATGGTGATGGCGACTTGGATTTAGTAGGGACTGACTACACCGATAATTCCGTCCACTTTTATTGGGCAAAAAACGATGGTCAACAAAACTTCGAATATCATACCCTGTTTCACACACAAGACTTAGCATTAAATTTTGCTTTGGGGGATATTAATGGTGACGGTAAAACAGACATTGTTGCCGGAACTAGCACGGAACTGTTAGGTATTATCAATGATGGTTTGGGTGGATTTAACTCCACCACCCTAAGCTCACTAAATGGAGGACCGAATTTTATTCACATATCAGATTTCGATTCGGACGATGATCCAGACATTTTTTTAGCAGAAAACGAAAGCAACGAATTGCTTTTGTACCGCAACGATGGCCCACTGAGCTTTAACAAACAAACTATCTCAGGAGGAATGAGAGAAATTAGACAGATTCAAACGGCCGATGTTGACCAGGATGGAAATGAAGACTTGCTGGTGGCTTGCCGCAGTATAAATGCTGTGCTGCTTTATTATGGGGATGGGGCTGGAAACTTTAGTGCCGATACCATCTCAAAAGAAGTAGATAGACCTTATGGTTTGATTGCAGGAGATATTGATTCCGACTCCGATCTGGATTTAATCTCAACATCCAAAAACGACAATAAAATTGCCTGGTACGAAAACCTGAAAACCCAATGCACTTTTGAAGAATTTGAGTTATCTGGCGACATGGTTTTTTGTCCAGGTAGCAGCGCAGGAAACATTTTTTATCTGGATGGCTCAGAACAGGGAATTGAATACCAACTGATTTATCAAAAGTTTAATTCGCTGCACGAAACTGTGGTAGGAACCGGAGACACATTGTTTTTCGAGCTCAACAACTATCCACCCGGAAAACATCCATTTTGGATTAAAGCCGTGCAGGGCGAATGCGAAGTTTTCCTTGAAGACGAGATCATTATTTACGTGGAAGATTATGAAGCGCCAGTGCTAAGTGAGACAGCAACAAGTGTAACGCTAGTAGGTGGCGAAAGCCTTATCCCCATTACCTATTTTGAAGGTTTAGCCAGCGACAATTGCTTGTTAACCAGTGTACAGGTGAGTAAGCGAAGATTTACTTGTGCGGATGCGGGCACACAAGTTGTACAAGTAGAACTGAGAGATTTTGGCGGCAATGTAGCAGTTTACGACTTTGAAGTACTCGTTATTGGGGCAGATGAAAACAGGATTCTAAATGTGGATGCCTGTGGAACTTACAGCTGGGATGCCAACGGAGAGGAGTACAATACAAGTGGTGAGTATACGGCTGTGCTTCAAAACCGCTTTGGCTGCGATTCTGTTTTAACCTTAAAGCTGCAAATAACCGAACTTGATTATGTTTTACAGGGGAATAATCAGGAAATCATGGTATCCGGATCTTTTGATGAAATTCAATGGTTAGACTGCAATGACAATTTTGCCGAAATCCCCGGAGAAACGTCTAATAGCTTCAGCCCAAATTCTGACGGAGATTACGCGGCCAGAGTGGTAAAAAACAATTGTGTGGATACCACCAACTGCTATAAATTTCAAAAAAGCAGCATTGGTACTTTTGAACAAATAGCGTTTAGACTATTCCCAAACCCAAGCAAAGGAAAAGTACATATCCAGCTAGATGGAAAGGAGCAAATTGAAGCTGTCAAATTGTACAACACCCAAGGGCAGCTGTTAAGCAGTGAAAGCGCAGTACAGCAAGCCGAGCTGGAGTTGGATTTGGATTTCCTTCCACAAGGAATCTACTTGATAGAAGTACATAGCAAAAGTGGCATTGGCAGACAGCGCGTGACTTTGAACAGATAAATCAGCAATTCAATACACAGGAAAAGGAGGAATAAGGTTCTTGTAAGGGTTAGATTTTAAAAGTTTACTTCGCACAAAAAGTCAACTGATGAAAACCTTATTCCTCCTTCTTTTTTCTTTTTCTATAGCCAGCGCTTTTGGTCAAACTAATTTTGTGGTTACCAATACGGCTGCAGATCAAGTTTTACACGGTAATTACGATCCCAATAATTTCCCTGGAAGTACGGTAGCAGCGAGCACTTACCCCTTGTTAATCAATCAACTGGTAAATCCAGATACGCTCAAAGAATACATTATCAAACTATCCACTTTTAGAAACAGAAATACTGGAAGCGATACGGTTTCCACCGAGACTGGTATTGGTGCAGCAAGAAGATGGGTACACCAGAAATTTGAAGAATACAGCAGTTTTAATAGCAATCTGTTACCAGCCTATTTCCAATTCGATCAGGAAATATGTGAAGTAAACCAGCATAGAAACATAATTGCCGTTCTACCCGGTTTTCAGGTAGAAGACCCCTCTCCCATTGTAATTGAAGGGCATATTGATTCGCGTTGTGCGGGAGTGTGTGATATTGATTGCATTGCGGAAGGAGTGGAAGACAATGCCACCGGAACGGCTTTGGTTATGGAGCTTGCCCGAGTTTTAGCTCCTTATAAATTAAAGCGCACCTTAGTTTTTATGGTTACAATTGGTGAGGAGCAAGGACTCCACGGTGCCGATGCATTTGCCAAGTACTGCAACCAGGAGAACATAAATGTTCGTGCTGTATTTAACAACGATGTAATTGGAGGTATAATTTGTGGAGAAACGGCATCTCCCCCAGGTTGCACGGGCGAAGGAGATATTGATAGCACCTCGGTTAGAATTTTCTCTGATGCTATTGGTAATTCGCCTAGCAAAGGATTAGCGCGCTTTGCCAAGCTGGAGTATCAAGAAGATCTTAAACCATTTGTTAGTGTACCCATGGAATTGCGCATCATGTCTCCAGAAGATAGAACTGGAAGAGGCGGTGATCACATTCCTTTTCGTGTAGCGGGCTATCCTGCAATACGCTATTGCGCGGCTAATGAGCATGGCGATGCTTCTAATGGCCCAGACTATGACGACCGCCAACACACCGAAGATGATATTTTAGGTATAGATACCGATAACGATCAAGTAATTGACAGTTTTTTCGTGGACTTCAATTACCTGGCTAGAAACACGGTAATAAATGGCACAAGCGCTGCCGCTGCTGCCAACGGGCTATTGGCTCCGAACATTGTGACCAAAAAATTGGATGACGGAAGTATAGAAGTAACTATTGTACCCGCGGAAGAAGGGGTTTCGTACAAAATTGGGGTTAGAACCCTAAGCAACGATTTTGACAGCATTTATGAGACTCGTGCGCTGGTTGATACCGTATCACGCATTGGCAGTATAGCCTTGTACTTTTTGTCGGCTGCTGTGGTGGATGACCAGGGAATTGAAAGTTTGTTTAGCGAGGAAAAACGGGTAATCTCTGCGGGAGGCACTAGCATTGATGAAGAGGAATTCAAGCCCAAAGGGGTGTATTTGGGAGCCAACAAGCCCAACCCTTTTGATGAGGCCACTAACATCATGTTTGAAGCCGATGCTAACTATGCTGGTAAAAAAGCTTCCATTGTAATTACCGATTTATCTGGAAAGGAGATAAGAAGGATGGAAATGAAGGTGGAACCCGGATTTAATGAGGTGCTTTATCGCCATGGTTATGGGGTAACCGGTACTTTTTTATACTCGCTCTATATCGATGGCCAGCACTTTGGAACCAAGCCTATGGTGTTTGCAAACTAAGAGCGGGCAATTTCTGAGCTACCCAGTTGGATGTTTTCACGCAAAAGAGCAAAGGCGCTAAGAGGTTAAGAACTTAGTTCCATTGCTTAGTGATAAACCTTTTTTCTTGCTTGTGGAAACTCTATTTTAGGCTGTATTCCAGATTGATTTTGAAACGCTGAAGCATTGTGGGAGAAAATATTCACGCAAAGACGCAAAGGCGCGAAGGATTTGATTCCAAAGCTCGGTTAGAGCCTTTTTTTCTTGTGGAGCTCTCGTCCTTGGGATGATATTCGAA
>JBMYJC010000064.1:0-8235 GCA_049594055.1 Luteibaculum sp.
AACCTATGTGACCCTATGTGCCTATGTGTTTAGATAAATCATCCCGAGACAAAATAAGAAACCACATAGAAACAGTAGAAAACATAGAAAACATAAACCTCTATGTGAACCTATATGCCTATGTGTTTTAAAAACCATCCAACAGATAAAATGACAAACCACATAGACACAGTAGAATACATAGAACACTCTAAAACCTATGTGACCCTATGTGCCTATGTGTTTAGATAAATCATCCCGAGACAAAATGACAAACCACATAGACACAGTAGAATACATAGAGAACAATAAAACCTATGTGCAACTATGTGCCTATGTGTTTTAAAACCTTCCAAACCAAAAAAAAAACCAAATAGTCACCAGAAGCAAAATGCTATTTTTCAGATATGAAGGACTTCCCAAAATTTAAAGCAGCAGCAGTGCAAACCTGCCCTGCCTTTTTAAACGTTGAAAAAACCGTAGACAAAGCCATCGCCCTGTTGACCGAGGCCGCTAAAAACGGAGCCAAGCTGGTTGCATTTCCCGAAGTATTTATAGCTGGTTACCCCTACTGGAATTGGATTATGTCTCCCATTGCCGGTAGCAAGTGGTACGAGCAGTTGTATCGCAATTCTATCCCGGTTCATCATCCTGCCATAGATCGTTTGCGAAAAGCAGCCAAAGCACATGACATCCATGTGGTTATTGGCATGAACGAACAAGGCGAAAGTTATGGGGAGATCTATAACACCAACCTGATAATAAGTAACCAAGGCGAATTGCTTGGAAGACACAGGAAACTGGTTCCCACCTGGGCGGAAAAACTAAGTTGGACAAGCGGTGATGGCTCTTCGCTCAAAGTGTACAACACCGATATAGGCCCCATTGGAACTCTAGCTTGCGGAGAAAACACTAATACACTAGCCCGCTACACTCTATTAACCCAAGGGGAACTAATTCATATAGCCAATTACATCTCCTTACCTGTGGCCCCACCCGACTACAACATGGCAGAAGCCATAAAAATTCGAGCAGCAGCCCATTCTTTTGAGGGAAAACTGTTCACTGCAGTTTCTTGCTCCACAATCTCTAAAGAAATCATGGAGGCCTTAAAACCCGATGTGCCCAATGTGGAAGAGATGCTCTCACGTAAAAGCTCTGCCTTCTCTGGCTTTATCGGGCCTAATGGCGCAGTAACCGGAGATGCTCCGTTGATTGATGATGAAGGAATTGTCTATGCGGATATCGACTTGGCAAAATGTATCCAACCCAAACAAATGCATGATATTTTAGGGCATTATAACCGATTCGACATTTTTGATTTGCGCGTGAATACGGCACCCACCAAACGGATAACTTTTACGAATGAATAATTCAAGAAAATCCACTATGTGACCCTATGTGCCTATGTGTTTAAATACCATAACCCGATATAAAATGAAACCACATAGACACAGTAGAAAACATAGACAACAAAAACCCTAGGTGAAACCTATGTGCCTATGTGTTTGAAATAGAGAATACCATGAAAGAAAAATACAGCGATGACATACTTGGCCGTGCACGAGTGAAAAGCACCCCCGAACTAGAGGCCTACTACAACGAGCTGGAGAAACTTGGTGCTGGAGCCTTATGGACAGTAGCAAACGACATAGAACCCTGGGAACCCCGTACCTCTTCCGTTCCAATGCTATGGCGCTACGATGATTTACGAGACCATGCCTTGCGCTCAGCAGAATTGGTTTCACCAGAGGAGGCTGGCCGTAGGGTAGTTTACCTGGTAAACGACAATCGCAAGGATGTTAGTGCTGCCGTGGGTTGGTTGTACACTGGAATTCAAGTTACCCGACCTGGAGAAAGCACCTCTGCCCATCGCCACAAAGCCTCCGCATTAAGATTCATCATGGAAGGTGAAGGTGGCTATACCGTGGTAAACGGAAACAAAATAAAGTTCGAAGTCAACGATTTTGTGATAACCCCTAACTCCACCTGGCACGAGCACGGTTGTGAAGAGGGCGGAAAAACTTGTGTTTGGCAGGATGGACTAGACATCCCACTGGTAAACGCATTAGAGGCGAACGATTATGCCGTTTTTGATGGAAAGCAACCCGTAAAATCTCCAGTAAATCACCTCCCTATAACCTTTGGGGGCGCGCCAGGTTTAAGCCCTGCCGACCAAGACTGGAATGAACCCTATTCGCCCATTCTAAAATATGCCTGGAAAGATGTTTATCCCGCTCTACTGGAAGCCGCCAAGGTGAATGAAGGCTCTCCTTTTGATGGAATAATCATGCACTACAGCAACCCTAAAACAGGTGGCCATGTAATGCAAACCATGGGCGCCTCCATACAATTATTGAGGGCCGGAGAACACACCCGGGCGCATCAGCACACCGGATCATTTGTTTATCAATGTGCCAAAGGAAAAGGGTATTCGGTAATTAACGGAAAGCGTTACGATTGGAAGGAACGCGATATTTTTTGCATTCCCTCCTGGGCCATACATGAGCATGCAAATGCCTCAGAAACCGAAGATGCATGCCTCTTCTGTTTCCACGATTTACCCACGATAGAAAAACTGGGGCTCTACCAGGAAAGAGCGCTGGAGGAGAATGGAGGATTTCAGAGGATATTAAAATAACCTGCATGTCGAAAAGAAAAAAACAGGCGGAGTTTGTACGGTGGTTTGGACCATTACTCGATGCCTTAAGAGAACTGGGGTATTCCGGGAAACCCAAAGAGGTGTCTGGGAAAATCGCAGAAAATCTAGAACTAAGTGATGAATTTCTTGATGAAACGTTAAAGTCGGGCACCAACAAGTTTCACAATCAAGTAGCATGGGCAAGGCAATATTTGGCTTGGGAAGGTCTATTGGACACTAGTATACGAGGCACATGGAAACTGACCGAAAAAGGAAAAAACACAAAGCTTGATTACAATGAGGCTCATGAACTCTTTTTAAAGTGGGTTGAAATCAATCAAAAAACCAGAAAGAACAAGACTGAGAAAGAAATAATTTCAAATCAGGAGGAAAGCCGGCCTGACGAACTGGAAATAAAGGCAGAATCCAGCCTATTAGAAGTACTAAAAGCCTTATCCCCCAATGGGTTTGAAAATATATGTAAGGAGTTATTGCGGGAGCATGATTTTGAGAATGTTGAAATTACTGGAAAGTCCCATGATGGAGGAATTGACGGGTATGGCACGCTAGAAATAAACCCCTTTGTAAGTTTCAAAGTAATCTTTCAATGTAAAAGGTACCAAGGTTCTGTTTCAAGAGCCCAAGTGGGTGATTTCCGCAACGCTATGATTGGAAGAGCTGAAAAAGGAATTATACTAACCACAGGTACATTCACAAAAGAGGCTGAGAAGGAAGCGAGTAGAGATGGTGCTCCTCCAATTGAGCTTATTGATGGAGAAAAACTTGTTGAAATGTTTGAAAAGGTTCAGCTAGGGCTAAAACCTAAAACCATCTACGAAGTGGATCTGAGCTATTTTGAAAAATACAGGAATTGATGCACAAGTATTTATCCCAAGCAGATTCCTAAGGGATGGATAAAAGACACCATCCCAAAAGGATCAACCCAACATTAAATCCTAATATTTGTAAGCCATAACCCAATCCAGAAAAGGAAAAAAAGAAATGAAATTACTCACCTACAAAATCCAAAATTCGGCACCAACCTTAGGTTTTCTGTACAATAACCAAGTGGTAAACATGGAGAGCTTTGGAAAATTAGTTTCCCTTAATCTTCCAAACTCCATGCTGGAATTAATCAATCTAGGATTTGAGATTATCCCCAAAATAAACGATGCCCTTAACCAATGCGATGCCAATGCATTACAAAGCATTTCCATTGGTCAGGATCAAATAACTTTTTTGGCGCCCATACCTCGTCCAACTAAAAACATTATAGGCATTGGCTTAAACTACACAGAGCATGTTGCAGAAAGTGCACGTGCTTTAGATACCGATTCCAAACTTCCTACCGAACCCATAATTTTCTGTAAACCTCCAACGGCCGTAGTAGGCATGAATGATAAGGTGCTGCTAAATCCAAAGCTTACGAAGCAGTTAGATTACGAATGTGAGTTGGCCGTAGTTATTGGAAAATACGGGAAATACGTACCCAAGGCAGATGCCCTGGATTATGTTTTTGGTTATACTGTAATCAATGATATATCTGCCCGCGATTGCAGACGCCAAGGACAGTGGATAGTCTCTAAAGGCCAAGACACCTTTGCTCCTATGGGTCCTGTTTTGGTTACAAAAGACGAAATTCCAGATCCACACAACCTCAACCTTTGGTTCAAAAAAAATGGTGTGGAAAAACAGAATTCCAACACAAAATTCATGCTATTTAATATCAACGACTTAATTCATGATATCAGCACTGTTTTTACGCTAGACCCAGGAGACATCATAGCAACAGGAACTCCAGCTGGTGTGGGTGCAGGCCGTGTTCCTCAAGAATGGCTAAAAGATGGCGACAAACTGGAATCGCATGTAGAAGGAATTGGAACCTTGGTGAACACGGTTAAGGAAATTCAATTTTAAAAGAGAAAATCCACTCTCCTGGTGACCAAGGAACCAATTGATTCCGACCTTGAAAATCGCCCGACACCATCCGTCTCTTTAAACGGATTATCCAGTCCAAACATTCATGACTACTAATCGCAAGAAACTTGAAAATGAAAACTTATAAAATCGGTCAGATTGTTCCCTCTTCCAACATTACCATGGAAACAGAAATTCCAGCGGTTTTTAGGGCAAGAGAAAACATTTTCCCCGAGCGCTTTACATTCCACAGCAGTCGGATGAGGATGAAAAAGGTAACCAAAGAGGAGTTGGAGGCAATGGACGCTATGAGTTTGAAGTGCGCGCTGGAACTGTCGGATGCACAGGTAGACGTCATGGGTTATGCCTGCCTTGTTGCTATCATGAGCATGGGAAGAGGCTACCACTGCGTGTCTGAGGAAAACCTCCACCGAGAAACCGTCAATAACGGTTTTCCAACCCCTATTGTAACCTCGGCTGGAGCGCTGATCAATGGATTAAAGGCCTTAAAGGCCAAAAAGGTCTCCGTTATCACACCCTATATGCGGCCCCTTACCAATATGGTGGTGGATTATATTCAGCATCAAGGTTTTGAAGTGGTAGACTCGGTTGCATTAGAAATACCCGACAACCTAGAGGTGGCAGCCCAAAACCCCATGAACCTGCTAGAGATATATAAAAGATTGGATCTTACGGGGGTGGATGTCTTGGTTGCTTCTGCCTGCGTTCAGATGCCTTCTTTGGAGGCTCTTAATAAGTTGGAAGATAAGATTGGTATTCCCGTAACCTCCGCAGCAGTTTGCACTACTTACGAAATGATGAAAAAATTAAAGCTTAGCGCACAGGCACCAATAGGAGGAAGTCTACTAAGCGGGAAATTTTAAGCAATGGCTAAAAAACTAGTACTTAAGCAGTTTGGGGAGGCGGAAAAAGCCTTTCAAATAGAGGAGTTTAAACCTGCAGCTCCAGAAAAGGATCAGGTACAAATAGAGGTAGTTGCAAGCGGTCTCAATTTTGCAGATGTCATGGCAAGGCGGGGCATGTATGGCCCTGTAAACAAATTGCCTTTTGTGCTAGGTTATGACGTGGTTGGAAAAGTGCTTGCCGTGGGCGCAGATGTGGATCCAAGTTGGACGGGGAAAAAAGTGTTGAGTTTAACGCGCTTTGGGGGGTATGCTTCCCATGTTAATGTTCCCTTGCAGGCCATGGTTCCCCTTCCAGACGATGTCGAATATTCTGAGGCTAGTTCCTATACCACCGCATTTTTAACCGCTTATTTGATGGCCGAAGAATATACCGGTTTGAGTCAGGGAAAAACGGCATTAGTCTACTCTGTTGCTGGTGGGGTTGGGTATTTTCTATACCATTTTTTAAAGTTGAAAGGGGTGGCTGTACAACCCGTTGTGGGCAGCCCTTCCAAACAGGAATTGTTAAAAGACGCTGGCATAGCCGAAAACATTTTGTTAACCCACGAACTGGAAGAACACAAAGAAAAATACGACCTCATTTTTAATGCGCGTGGAGGAAAAACAGTAAAAAAAGACAAGGCTCGATTAAAGCAAGGAGGAAAACTAATCATGTTTGGAGCTGCCGATCAGTTAAAAAATGGAGGCTTTTTTGGCAAACTCAAACTGCTTTTTGGATTTGGGTTTTATTCGCCCATAAAACTCATTGTAAAGTCGCAATCCTTGTGTGGATTTAATCTCTTGGGTCTATCAAAAGAGCACCCCATTTTAGTTACCAATGCGCATAAAGCTGCGGTTGAGTTAATACATGAGCATGGCATTAAAGCATTGCCGGCTAATGCCTTTTCCCCAAAGCAAATTGCAGAAGCCCATGCCTTGTTGGAAAGTGGAAAATCTACTGGAAAGCTATTTGTGGATTGGAGGAAATAATTTCCGCAAATACGCTAAAGCACAAATCCTGCATATTGTAATTGCCTAATTGATCAAGCCCAATATCTTTGGCTCAGATTTTTTAGGCATGGCGAGAATACTAACCGGTATACAGAGTTCTGGTGATATCCACTTAGGGAACATTTTAGGAGCTATTATTCCAGGGGTGGAATTATCCAAAAACCCAAATAACGAGTCTTTCTTTTTTATAGCAGATCTTCATTCACTGACTTCATTAAAGGATGGTGCACAGCGAAGAGAAAATGTGCATACGGTTGCAGCTGCCTGGTTAGCCTTTGGGTTTGACGTAGAAAAAAACACCTTTTATCGCCAAAGCGATATCCCCCAGGTTTGCGAGTTAACCTGGTACCTCAACTGTTTTACCCCTTACCCTATGCTCGCCAATGCGCATAGCTTTAAGGATAAATCGGAAAACTTGGCTGACGTAAATGCTGGTTTATTTGATTACCCCGTGTTAATGGCGGCAGATATTCTACTGTATAATGCAGATTATGTTCCGGTAGGAAAAGACCAAAAACAACACTTGGAGATCACGAGAGACATTGCCACAAAATTTAATCAGCAATATGGGGAGACATTTGTGGTTCCAGAGCCCAAGATTGATGAAAAAGTGATGACCATTCCCGGGATTGACGGGCGCAAAATGAGTAAGTCTTACAACAACTACATCAACATCTTTTTACCCGATAAAAAACTGCGGAAACAGGTGATGTCCATTGTAACAGACACCAAATCGCTGGAGGAACCCAAAGACCCTGATTCATGCAACGTATTTAAGTTATTTGAACTGGTTGCAGAATCCCCTGCTGTGGAAGAAATGCGAAAGAATTACTTAGCAGGAAACTATGGTTATGGCCACGCAAAGCAGGCATTATTTGAAACCTTGGTTGAGCGCTTTAAAGAGCCACGCGAAAAATTTAATAGTTACATGGAGGATAGGGAACAATTGGAGAGCTTCCTTTCTTTCGGTGCCATAAAAGCAAAATCTGTGGCACAACCCGTTTTGGCCGAGGTGCGAAAAAAACTGGGTTTTTAGCAAAAAAAAAAAAAGGCCGCATTTTACGAATGCGACCCCTTAAAATTTTTACCAGTAATACCGCACGCTTAAGCCCGCGGCAAAATAGACATATCCATAAGGAGAAAAGTTTATTGCAGGACCTAAATCTCCCGAAATGGATATCGGAATTTCAGGAATTATAAACTCCAATCCAACTAAACCTAAAGCTCCTACACCAGCCGCAGAGCTACGATCTCTATCATCAAAAACGCGGCCGTAGCGCTTACCGTTGTAAAACCCTACAGATAAACCGGCTCCGTAATACCAATCTAAACTAGGCGCTCCAAAAGCATTTTGTTTTTGTACTTCGTAAATTCCGGAAAGTTCTATTCCATTAACAAAGGGGTCTACAACCAATTCCAAAGCACGGTCGGCACCAACAAATGTTTTAAAGGTCAATCCGTTGGCCAATCCACCGCGTAAACCAATTGCATGCTGATAACTCTGGCTAAAAAGGCTTGCAGAACAAAATAAAATGCACGCTGCTAATAAGAGGGACTTTTTCATATGGGTTTGTAATGCTTTTTTTGGCCTGTTATTTTCTGGGCATTATTCGCTTCGAGCAAAATGATGATGTAATGATGCTCTTATTGGCCTCCGGAGCCTATACTGGAGAACCCGAATATCGCCTTGTTTTCATGAACCCAATGTTGGGGCACCTGCTGAATGCTTTGTACCAGGGAAAAGAAAGCATTGAATGGTACACCTGGCTGCTCAGCACCATA